>JAJQAW010000127.1 GCA_021203585.1 Rikenellaceae bacterium | reverse complement strand
GGTTACGAACGGATAAGAACCGAAATCCACATCCAGCATGGTACCCTGTGCACCTTCACACAGAACCGATTTATTTTCCTGCAGCAGTCGATTGATCACGTGTTCGCTGTCGATCAGCTGAAAACGCTTGAGGTATTCGATTCCGGCCATCCATTGCCGCTCCATTTCCGACAAGTCGTACTGGTAATGCATGGACTGGAGAATCTGTTCGTGACGGGCTTTCACTTTGGCGTATTTTTGGTCGAAATCCTCCAGGATATCACCCACGCGTAAACCGTGACGGCTGACTTTATCGGTATAAGCCGGACCGATTCCTTTACCGGTCGTACCGACCTTGTCCTTTCCTTTTGCCGCTTCGTAAGCGGCATCGAGTAAGCGGTGCGTGGGCAGGATCAGGTGGGCTTTTTTCGAAATGCTGATGCGTCGGGTCAGATCGTGGCCCGATTTAGCCAGCTCTTCGGCTTCCGCCTGGAATACGACGGGGTCCAGGACCACCCCGTTTCCGATGATATTCGTTTTGTCGCCCTGAAAAATCCCGGAGGGAATGGAACGCAGGATGTATTTTTCACCGTTAAATTCCAGCGTGTGCCCGGCGTTCGGACCGCCTTGAAAACGGGCCACTACATCGTAGCGGGGGGTTAGTACATCCACCACTTTTCCTTTTCCTTCATCGCCCCATTGTAGGCCCAGGATTACATCTGCTTTCATTGTCCTTTATTTATAAACATAAACCGGACTAAGGTAGGGAATTTTTTTGGTATTTCACCTACCATCAAAAAGTCTTTCTCGGAGCCCTTCCACAAGGGCCTGTTTATAGAAGTTTTATGGGATCGGGGGCTCCGGACCCCAGTCCAGTACAACCACGAGGTTTTCTTCCGACTTCCCCGAGGCACGGCCGCAGAGAGCGGGAATCGGCAACCGGAGCAGTGTTTACTAGTCCGGGCAAGAAGTAATCCCGAAAGGGAGACCAATTCAGCCCCGAAGGAGAGCCGGAAAGCGGCGAACCGGATCACCGATCCTAGGCTTTGCTGCTGTGCAACCCTTCTCTACAGGCGTGCTTCACCATGGCCGGTTCGGCGGCGGCGGTGCCAAAAGCCGGCTTCAGCCGATCAGGGCTCGAAAAGAAGCGGTGAACCACTCGGTCCTGCCAACTCGTCCGGAGCAATTACTCCACTCCCGCATAAGCTCATACTAACGGAGAAAATTTCCTCATTTGTCTTTATGGAATCCGCGTCACCAAAAACTTTTGCAACGCTATTTGCTCAGCCTGATAAAATCGCTACCTTCGTATGATGGATTTTCGAAAATTACATAAGCCGTTTGCAATTTTACTGCTTCTGTTCGCGCTATTAGCCGGAAAAGCCGAAGCTCAACTCAACAAGTATTATTTCTACTGGGCCGGCCAGAACTACATGCGGGACAGTAAATACCGGGATGCTATCGAAACCTTGAATATTCTATTGCATGCCGATCCCGATGCATACGAAGCCTATTTCCTGCGTGGGGTGGCCAAGTACAACCTGGACGACCTGCATGGAGCCAATCACGATTTCACCTTGGCCATTACCAAAAATCCGGTATACACGATGGCCTATCACTACCGGGCCATTACCCGTTCCCGGTTAGGGGATTACGACGATGCGCTGCGGGATTTTCAGGAAGCCATCGAATTACGTCCCGATATGCCCGGTTCGTATTACAGCCGTGGAGTCACCTATCTGCTCAGCCAACAGTTTGAGGAGGCGATCGAGGATTTTAACGAATTTTTGAAATTCGAACCCAAGGTTGCCGATGCGCATATCAATAAAGGTACCGCATACCTGTACCTGAAAGACACGATTCAGGCCTTGAACTGCTACAACACCGCTATTGAAACCTACAGCATCGGTCCGGACGGATACATCCGCCGCGGAGCTCTGTACATGAGCCAGGAAAAATTTGACGATGCGCTGGCGGATTTCGATAAAGCCATCGAATTGGATTCGCTCACACCGATTCCCTATTTCAACCGGGCCATCGTTTTTGCCAATACCCGCAGGCCGGTAGAGGCGATCCGGGATTTCGATAAGGTGATCGAGTTGGATTCCATGTTGTCGATCGCCTTATTCACCCGGGCATTGCTCCGCTCGCAAATCGGGGATTATAACAACGCCCTGACCGATTACGACCGGGTGGCTGTGCTGAATCCGAACAATGTGCTGGTCTTTTACAACCGGGCTCACCTGAACGCCCAGCTCGGATTTTACCACGAGGCCGTACGCGATTATTCGCAAGCCATCGAGCTTTATCCGGACTTTGCCAACGCTTACCTGAGCCGCTCTTCCCTGCGTTATTACTTGGGCGATGAGCGCGGCGCGGAACAGGACCGGACGATTGCCGATCAGAAAATCGCCGAATACCGGTCCAAACTCACCGACAGCACCTTTTCCATCTATGCCGATACGAGCCGGCATTTCAATCAATTGCTTTCGTTCGATCCGATGTACGGACGATCCGATTTTGCCAATACCGGCAGCCCGGACCAGGTGGACATTACCCTGTTGCCGTTGTTCCGTTTCTCGCTTTTCCTTCGTTCGGAGGAGGAACAGCCTTCCGTTTCCCGGTATGAGAACCGACGGGTAGAAAATTTTATTCGCAATACCGGCATTACCGAATTACTTCTGACCAACCGGGAAACCAATATATCTAACGATTCGTTATTCCTGTACGATGAAACGGCAGTGAAGCACCTGGCGGCAAATCCGCAGGATTGGCGAACGAATTTCCAGCGCGGAATCACCCAGGCTTTGATTCGGCAATATACCAATTCGATCAACAGCTATTCGGCCGCCATCGAGCTCGAACCCTCCAATGCCTACCTGTACATAAACCGGAGTACGACACGGGCCGAGATGATCGATTTTATCTCCTCCATCAATAACAGTTACCAGAAAATTACCATAGACAGCGATCCGGTAAACCGGTTGAAAAATACCGGAACCCGTACCTATAATTACGACGAGGCGATCCACGATCTGAATGCCGCGGCAAAACTGCAGCCGGAATTCGCCCATATTTACTATAACCGGGCAAACCTGCACTGCCTGTCGGGAAATATGCCGGAAGCCTACGACGATTATACCCGGGCGATCGAATTGTTCCCCAATTTCGCGGAGGCCTATTACAACCGCGGATTGGTCCAGATTTACCTGAAAGATACCCGCAAAGGCTGCCTGGATATCAGCAAAGCCGGAGAGCTGGGCATCGAAGAAGCCTATGAGGTACTCCGCCGCTACGGAGGATCGAATTAACCCTTTGCAGACTTGCTGTTACCCGACAGCAGGCCTTTTTTCAGCCTGAACGATCGAATGCTTCATCCTAAATCGACATAAATGAAGGACCAATTTGTACGAAAACTGAGAGATTCCAAAGCCTTGCGGTGGGGAGTACTGCTGATGTTGTCGCTCACTCTGATGAGCGGTTATCTGATCTCGGACATCATGGCTCCGCTCGGTACCATGCTTCAACAAGAGCCCACTTCCTGGAGTGCCTCCGAATATGGATTTTTTACCAGCGGCTACGGCTGGATCAATGTCTTCCTGTTCATGCTGATATTCGGCGGTATGATTCTCGACCGACTGGGATTGAGATTTACGGGATTATCGGCCATCCTGACCATGCTCATCGGTACGGCCATCAAATACTGGGCGGTTTCGACTACCTTTGAAAATCCGGTACTCGAAATTTTTGGAATGGTGTTCAATCGGCAGGTGCTCTATGCCGCACTCGGTTTCGCGGTATTTGCCGTGGGGGTCGAAATCACGGGATTGACAGCCAATAAGGGAATCTTGAAATGGTTCAAAGATAAGGAAATGGCCACTGCCGTGGGTATGAACACGGCTTTCGGCCGGCTCGGTACGGCGCTCGCCCTGTACATCGGTCCCAAAATCGCATATGCATTCAACGACGTCAGCATGCCGTTGCTGGTAGGCTTGTTCGTCTTATGCATGGGACTGGGTGTGTTTATCGTTTTTTGTATTTTCGACCGGAAACTGGATCGACAGATCAGCGATGACGCCGAAATCGAGCCGGAAGAACCCTTCCGTTTCCGCGACCTGAAAATCATCGGTTCCAACAGCGGTTTTTGGCTCATCACCATCCTCTGCGTACTTTTTTATTCGGCCGTATTTCCGTTCCTAAAATTCGCCTCGGATCTGATGTTCCAAAAATTCGGCGTGGAATTGAAAGCGGCCGGGGATATTCCTGCCTTGCTGCCGTTCGGCACCATCCTACTCACCCCATTCTTCGGAAATGTCTATGACCGCAAAGGACGTGGAGCGACGATCATGATCATCGGGGCCGTGCTACTGGTAGTAGTCCATACTTTGTTCTCCGTTCCCGCTCTGGATGCCACCTGGATGGCCATCGTATTGATGGTGGTGCTGGGCGTGGCATTCTCCCTGGTTCCTTCGGCGATGTGGCCTTCCGTAGCCAAAATCCTTCCTTACCGGTTACTGGGTACGGCCTACGGATCGATATTCTGGGTGCAGAATATCGGATTGATGGGAGTACCGATGCTGATCGGATGGGTACTCAGCAAATATTGCCGGACCGGGGAAATTATGGTGGACGGTAAAATGACGCCCACGTATGACTATACCATTCCGATGCTTATCTTCGCCGGTTTCGGCGTTCTTTCCATCCT
>JAJQAW010000051.1 GCA_021203585.1 Rikenellaceae bacterium | reverse complement strand
GCATCGTCGATGGTCTGGCCGACAATCTCCATGTCGTTGTAACCGCGCACCAGAACGATCTGAGAATTTCCTCCGGATACCAGCAGGCACAAAAACGGAAAACGAGGCTGAGGAATTTCCTGTTCCGGGACCCGGATGAAATGCGACAAAATATGCCCCTGAAGGTGGTTGACCTCCAGCAACGGTATATTTCGGGCCAAGGCCAGTCCCTTGGCGAAAGAAACTCCCACCATGAGCGAGCCCAATAAACCGGGACCCCGAGTAAAAGCTACGGCATCGAGCCGGTCGATCGTAATTCCTGCGTCTTTTAAAGCCGTATCCACCACCGGCACGATGTTTTGCTGATGGGCCCGGGATGCCAGCTCCGGAATCACTCCTCCGTAGGTCCGATGGACCTGCTGGCCGGCAATGACATTGGATAACAGCACACCGCCACGAATCACCGCGGCCGAGGTGTCGTCACAAGAGGATTCTATCCCCAATATAGTAATATCGTTCAAAATTTATCTTCTATGTGTTTACCGTGCGGGAGCAGAGAAAACCGTTCCCGGCTTTGTTGTTCCCGCCATAACGATTCGTTACGTTCGTTCCACCCGAGTGTTTTCCCCGGTTTTACCGGGGTGATGCGAATGGGTGCGGTTACCGAAACTCTAATCACCCGGCTCGTTTATCCGATCTTTTTTACTTTTACCCCGAATCCCGAATATCCGGCTGCGTACCCGCATTAGGCCGGCAAGGGCCCAAATTCAATCCGGTCACCGCAACACCGACCGAGCTTTTGCCCGTAGGCTCAGGCCGCACTCATGAAAGCTGCCACCGGGCCGCAACGTCAGAAGCAGCCCCCGCATCGGGCCAATCAGCAACCGGTGACATTTTTTCCCGAAAGCACAAAATAAAAAATAAAAAAACGGGTTCTGTTTCACGAGGATAGAGTCCGGTTTTTTTCGTAAAATTGTACCACAAAAGTAGCATAATGCGCAAAGGAATAAAAATATTTCTCTCCTTTATTTCCTCGATCATCCTGCTGATCATCGTATTTCCGGTGCTCGCATCGATCCTGCTCAGCAGCTACCACATCCAGAACTGGGTGGCCGGAAAAGCGACTGGCTATCTTTCCCGCAAATTGGAAACCACTGTTTCACTGGATCATATCGGCATCAAACTTTTTAACCGCGTCAGCCTGGACGGCTTCTATGTCGAGGACTTGCAAGGCGACACGCTGATGTATGTGGGACACCTGGATGTCGGATTCCGGGGATACAATCCCGTCAGCGGGGTGTTGCGGTTGGGCGAGGTATTGATCGACGGGGCGGATTTCCGGCTGCAACAGGACAGTACGGGCACAATGAATCTGAAATACATCACCGAAAAACTCCGGCGCGAACATCCTCTGCAACAGCGGAAACCGTTTATCCTACAGGCTACCCGGCTCCGGATCGACAATGCCCGCTTCCG
Organism: Rikenellaceae bacterium; assembly: GCA_021203585.1. Taxonomy (GTDB): domain Bacteria; phylum Bacteroidota; class Bacteroidia; order Bacteroidales; family Rikenellaceae; genus JAJQAW01. The sequence continues at coordinate 3,237 of JAJQAW010000051.1, read as the reverse complement.
CCTGCGGAAATTCGAAATCCGGGAAAGACTACCCGGCGGAATCGATTTCGACGATATGGATATCCGGGAGATAGCGCTTGATGTCGAACGGATCGGTCTGATAGACGACAGCATCCAGGCCCGGATTCATCGGATTTCGGCCCGGGAAAAAAGTGGTTTTTTCCTGGAACGGCTTTCGGCCGAACAGGCACGGGTATCCTCGAGAGGAATCCACCTCGAAAAATTCCGAATGAACGATCTTTACTCTCAGATCGTCATGCCCCGATTGCAGTTGGATTATCCTTATTGGCGAGCCTTCAATAATTACATCGAAGAGGTTCGGATGTACGCCGCTCCGCAGCAATCCACCCTGGCCTTCCGGACCATCGGTTGGTTTGCACCGGCATTGCAACATTGGGAAAGCGTGGTGCAGCTGGACGGAACCTTCCAGGGAACGGTCGCCTCGCTTTCCGGCCAATTTCACCCGGCCCGGATCGGCGATACGCGACTGGAAGCTCGTTTTACCATCACCGGACTTCCCGAAATAGCGGAAACCCGCTTTGAATTGGACATTCAGGAATTGCTCACCCATCCGGAGGATGCGGCCGCCATCGTGAAAGACGTTTCGGGAAAAGAGCTCGATGGGCTTTCCCCGATTCTCTCGCGCCTGGAAGACATGCGCATCCAAGGCACATTCGACGGACTACTAACGGATTTCGTAGCCGAAGGGAGATTGGAATCCGCACCGGGAGAGGTCGATTTCGACCTCCGGCTATCGCCCGAACCGGGCGGAAACTCCCACCTGGACGGAAGCCTTCGGCTGGATCATTTCACCCTGGGACCGGTATTGAATCTGCCGGAGTTGGAGGAAGTAAGCTTCAGCGCCCGCGTCCGAGGAATCCTCGGACCGGATTCCCTTCGCCTGGGGACCAGGGCTCATGCGGACCGCATCCGTTATAAAAATTATATGTATCGCCAGATCGACCTGGACGGAGTAATCGGCAAGCGGTTCTATCAGGGAACTCTTCATTCCCAGGATCCGAACATCGATTTCCGGCTGCAGGGAGAGGTGGATTTCCAGGATGAAATTCCCCGGTACGACTTCCACCTGGCCCTGAACCGGCTGGACCTAAACCGGCTGAATATCAACCGGCGCGATTGCGTATCCATCCTGCGGACCGATCTACGGCTCAAAGCCCGGGGAACGACCGTGGACGATGTGACAGGAAACGGCATGATCACCGATCTGGTCTACATTTTCCCGAGAGATACCCTCCGTTGCTCCGAAATCTCCCTGCTGGGCGACAACGTATCCGAACAAAAAAGGATCGCGCTACAGTCGGATTTTCTGGACGCCGAATTGACCAGCCGGCTGAATATTGCGGATCTGTTGCCCTATGTCCGGCAGACCCTCCACCATTACCTTCCTACTTTGGACAGCATCCGCAGGGCTCCGCTCCCGGAAGATTTACAGGACCGACTGGATCGCAACGGGCTGAACAACGCCCAAAATTACTACGGACTCAAAGCCCGCATCAAAGAAAACGGTACGTTCGTTTCCGCACTGCTTCCCGGCCTGTATATCAGTCCGGGTACCGACTTTTCCCTGCTCTTTAATCCGGCTTTACGGGATTTTTCCCTGGTCCTGGACTCGGAACTGATCGAATACAAGAGCTTATACGCGGCCAACTTAAATCTGACCAACCGCAACCAGGCGGATTCCATCGCTCTGTATTTACGCACGGATGAAGCGGGTGTGGGCAACTTTTTCATGCCGGATCTCACGGTCCACGCAGGGGTACGGGAAAATCGGATATACCTCTCCGCAGGATTCAATAATCCCTACAACGGGATGTCGGCCATGATCAATACGGTTTCCCGGCTCTCTCCGGATACGGTAAACCGGAAGACCCGGTTCGACACCCGGTTCACCGCTTCGCGGATTCAGATCGGCGAACAAGAATGGCGGGTCACCGCGCCCTCCATCGTTTGGGGCGGGGATGCGATCGAAGTCAACCGGTTCCGAATGATGACCGAAGGTCAACATTTTATGCTGGACGGACGGATTTCACCGCTTCCCGCCGATACGCTGCATCTTAGTATGAACAATTTCGACCTCTCGCCGCTTTCCGGACTGATCGACCGACACGGTTATCACCTGACCGGACGCACGAACGGACATGCCGACTTAATCGCCGGTAAAGGGGATGCGCTGCTCTACGGCCGGATCGAATTTCACGACATGGAGGTCAACGACAAACCGCTTTCCAACAGCATTTTTACCAGCGAATGGGATCCGCTGAACGACCGTGTCCGCATGTCCATGGTGCTGGAGAATCAGGATACGGTCCTTTGGGGCAGGTACCGACCGGGCGAACAGCGATATTACCTCAACGCGCAGATTCCCGGTATCGACCTGCAGTTGCTTTCTCCGGTGCTGGACGGCGTACTGACCGATATCGAAGGCACCGCAACGGCCAATCTCATCCTGCAGGGGACCGGCGGAGTTCCCTCGCTCAACGGCACTATTTCGGCGTCCGATTTCGCAGGAACCGTAGACTTTACGCGAGCGCGGTATCATTTGAAGGATGCCACGGTGCTGGTGGAAGATAATAACCTGATTCTTCCCTCAACGCCCCTCTATGACCAGGAAGGCGGGGAAGGAGATGTGGAACTGACCCTGCGAACCCGCTACTTTTCGCAAATGAGTTACCAGGTCAAGGTACAACCGCGCCGCATGCTCGCTCTGAACACCACCGTGCAGGATAACGACTACTTCTACGGCAAAGTCTACGCTTCCGGGACCGTTTCCATTACCGGAGACCGCCGCGGGGTGGAGATGAACATGGATATCGTGACCGAAGACAATTCCACGTTTATCATGCCGCTCTCCGGGGCCAGTTCGATTTCGGAAGCGGACTTCATCGTCTTCGAAGATCCGAACGCACCGCCTCCGGAATCCCCTCTATCCCGGTATGAAATGCGGCAAAGAAATCGGCGGCGCAACGCTCCGGTTCCCGGCGATTTGGATATTAAAATGACGATCGACGTTCGGCCCAACACGGAAGTCCAACTGCAGTTCGATCCGCAGTTAGGCGATATCATTTACGCTACCGGAACCGGTATACTGGACCTACACATCCGGCCCAAAGAAAACCTGCTGACCATGTTCGGAGATTACCGCATCCACGAGGGCCGCTATAATTTTACCTTGATGAGCATTTTGAGCAAACGGTTCGATATCGAACAAAACGGATT
>JAJQAW010000340.1 GCA_021203585.1 Rikenellaceae bacterium | reverse complement strand
CTTGAGCACCGTCCGGGTGGCTTCTGCCGGGGTGAAAACGATTCAGGCTTTAACCCTGTCCGATGCACAGGTAGAAGCATATGCTTCCGAATACATCCGGGAACTGGACGCGCAGAATACGCTGCTCACCGGAGGCAATGCCTATGCGCAGCGGATGGGGCGCATTACCGCTCCGATCGTTCAGGCGGACGGGTATGACATTCGGGTGTACCAGAACGCCGAAGCCAACGCCTTTGCGGTCGCCGACGGCAGTATACGGGTTTATTCGGGTTTGATGGATATCATGTCGGACGAGGAGTTGTTGGGAATCATCGGTCACGAAATAGGCCATATTCAGCATAAGGATACCCGGGAGACGTTCAAAAATGCGCTGCTCACCTCCGCCTTACGGGACGGTATCGCTTCGGCGGGTGGTCTGGCAGCCACTCTGTCCGATTCCCAGCTGGGAGATTTGGGCCAGGCGTTATCCAATTCACAGTATTCTCAAAAACAGGAATTTGAAGCGGACGATTACGGATATGCGTATCTGAAGAGCCGCGGAGTCAATCCGTGGGCCATGGCGCTGGCCTTGGAAAAATTACAATCCATGCAGGAGTCCGGTCGCTCCGGCGGTGCGGTATCGCAATTGTTTTCCACCCATCCGGAACTGGAACAGCGGATTCGGCGCATGAGCCAGCGGGCCTTGCAAGACGGCTTTAACCGGCCGCAATAACCGGAATGCCTCCGGTGCAGTTTCTGCGGACAAAACCGGAATTCCTCGATTCGATTCACCGCTGCCGAAGCCCGGATCTGGTTTGGAAAACACTCTTTCTTTCGGGCCGCACAACGGGATGACACCGTTTCCGGCCGGGCGGTAGCTGAGTGACTCGGAATGGATTAGCCTTTCATTCTTTTATAGACGGTGGCACACCGGTTCACATTGTATACCTGCATGTAGTGCTTGCGTACACCGCCTTCGAAATCATGCGGGTAACTGAACGAGACCGTTTTTTCGTTCAACCGGCCGGGACCTCCGTATTTGAGGGAGTCCGTGCTCATCAGCACTTTGTATCGTCCCGGGAAGGGGACTTCGATCGGGTAATCCGGCAGGCTGTTCTGCGGATGCCAGTTGAACACGAACACCAGATCGTCGTGATTGAATACGATCGTTTGATTTTTGTCGTCCATCAACAGGTTCCAGGCGTACCCCATCTCCAGAATCCGATATTTTTTAAACAGATGGATCATATCCCGGTCGAAATCGTTGAGGTAGGAATACCGTAAAAAACCGTTGGAAGCCAGGGACCATTGACGGCGGGCGTAGGCGTAGCTCCAGTTGTTCCCCGCTCGCGGAAAATCGATCCATTCCGGATGACCGAATTCGTTGCCCATAAAATTCAGGTAGGCGTCTCCGCCCAAAGCGATCGTAAAAAGCCGGATCATTTTATGCAAAGCCATGCCCCGGTCCACCACTACGCTGGGGATGGCCCGGTTCATGTTCTCGTACATCTCCTGGTCCATTAACCGGAAAGCGAGGGTTTTATCGCCTACCAGGGCCTGGTCGTGAGATTCGCAATAAGCGATCGTTCCGATTCCGGGCAACCGGTTGGTCATCACCTCCCACATCTGCCGGATGTCCCATTCTTCGTCCCGTTTTTCCTTGAGCAATTTAATCCAGAAATCCGGTTCGGCCATGGCCAGCCGATAGTCGAATCCGATTCCGCCCTCTCCGATCGGTACGCACATGCCCGGCATTCCGCTCACGTCCTCGGCAATGGTTACCGCCTCCGGGTTAAAATCGTGCACCAGCCGGTTGGCCAGGGTCAGGTAGAGCAGCGCATCTTCATTGACCTCGGGACCGAAATATTTGGAGCGGTCGTCGAATTCGGTATAACCGTGATGGTAATAGGCCATCGAGGTGACTCCGTCGAACCGGAAGCCGTCGAAATGGAACTCTTCCATCCAGTATTTGAGATTGGAGAGCAGAAAATGCTGTACCCCTTCTTTGCTGTAGTCGAACAATTTCGAATCCCAATGCGGGTGGTTGCCCGCCGGACCTGGCGGCGAGTAGAGGCAGTCGGTGCCATCCAATTCATTCAAGCCTTCGTGGATATTTTTCACATAATGCGAGTGCACCACGTCCATGATCACGGCAATGCCCATGCGGTGAGCGGTCCGAACCAAGAGTTTCAATTCTTCCGGGGTTCCGAATTTGGAAGAAGGTGCGAAAAAATTGGATACGTGGTAACCGAAGCTTCCGTAATAGGGATGTTCGGCGATGGCCATGAGTTGGATGGCGTTGTATCCTAAATCCTGAATGCGCGGCAGGATGTGTTCGATAAATTCCAGGTAAGTGCCCAGTCCCTCTTTTTCCTGGGCCATTCCCACATGTGCTTCGTAAATGAATAGGGAACGAAGCTTGCCGGCCACAAAGGTATCTTCCTGCCAGTCAAATGGCTGGGGCGGATTCCAGAATTGGCCGTTGAAATTTTTGGTCTCTTCGTGCTGCACCACGCGCCGAATGTAGGCCGGTATCCGTTCCTGCCAGCCATTTTCGCCATGAACCAGCATCTTCACTTTCGATCCGTGGGTAAGCCGGTCGGCGTACAGCTCGTCCGGTAGGAAGATGCTCCAATTTCCCCGTGCATCCCTATCCAGGTGAAGTCCGGTTTTGTCCCAGCCGTTAAAATCGCCGAACAGGTAAACATCCTTGGCTCCCGGCAGCCATTCGCGGAACCACCATCCCTTTTCCCGACTGGAATAATTGAACCCATACCACCGGGGGGCATTGGCAAAATCGAGCAGGCGCCCGCAGCCGGTTTCAATCTCCTCCAGCCGTTTGCAGTAGCGCTCGTGCCGGCGGATGAGGTCGTTCTCATTCGGTTCCAGCCAGGGGTCTTTCTCTACGATCCGCAACGGGGTCTTTTTCTGCTCCTTCATAACGCTTCGATTTAAGGGGGTATCGGTGGGTAAACATCAGTGAAAGTTACGATTTTCCGCCGGATCGGCCAAAAGTGCGGCTGAAAATTTACCCGGCCGTTTCTTTTGTTATAAATTTTCCCCATTCTCTCCGCTGGTGTGAAAGATTTTTATATATTTGTCTTCGAAGAAGCAAATTTTTAACCAAATACTATTTAGCCTATGTTTAAAGGACACCCTAAAGGACTAATCGGGGCGGCTCTCTCCAATATGGGAGAACGTTTCGGTTTTTATGTAATGATGGCCATTCTGCTGCTGTTCCTGGAATTTAAATTCGATTTTGCAGGTTCGCAGGGTTCGCTGATTTATTCGGTTTTCTATGCCGCGATTTATCTTCTGGCCCTGGTCGGGGGGATTATTGCGGATAAAACGAAAAAATACAAGACTACGATCCTTATCGGTTTGATCTTGATGTCGATCGGATACATGGTGTTAGTCATCCCCACGCCGACACCGGTAGCCAACAAAACCTTGATGCTGATTCTTACCTGCTTGGGACTATTTGCCATTGCATTTGGGAACGGTTTATTTAAGGGGAACCTGCAGGCGGTAGTAGGGCAGCTCTACGACAATCCCCAATACAACGAAAAGCGGGAAACCGGTTTCCAGATCTTCTACATGTTTATCAACGTGGGCGCCATGCTGGCTCCGCTGATGGCGGTAGGGTTGCGGAATTGGTGGGTGCAAAGCAACGGATTCGCATTTAACGGCGACTTGCCTACCCTGTGCAATCAATTTCTCAACGGCAGCATTACCTCGGAGGCTTCAGCTCGTTTTACGGAACTGGCGGCCAGCGTGGGCGGGAATACAGCCGACTTGACGGCATTTGCCAAACAGTACCTCAACATCTTTGTAGAAGGTTACCACTTCTCATTCGGTTTGGCCATATTTGCCATGATCATTTCGTTGATCATTTTTGTGGCCAACAAAGCCAAATTACCCGATCCGGCAGCCAAATTGGCAAAATCCGGCGATTCGGCAGCCGCCCAAGTGCGTATGGATGCCGCCGAAGTACGTCAACGCCTGTACGCGCTGTTCGCGGTATTCGCCGTGGTGATTTTCTTCTGGTTCTCTTTCCATCAGAACGGTCAAACACTGACCCTGTTTGCCAGTGAATATACGAAAACCATCAAACTCGATCTGGGCTTTACCTCTTTGCAGGGTGCCGAGTTGTTCCAGGCCTTCAATCCGCTGTTTGTCGTGTTCCTTACCCCGGTCATCATCGGTTTGTTCGGATGGCTGAAAGCCAAAGGGATCGAAATATCGACTTCGAAAAAAATCGGAATCGGTATGGGTATCGCGGCGCTGGCCTTTGTGGTGATGTTATTGGGTTCGATCGGTTTGCCGGATTATCAAACCCGTATTGCCGAAGGAGGACTCACCGAAGCGGCTCGTGTCACGCCGTGGCTGTTGATCGGTACTTACCTGATTTTAACGGTGGCCGAATTGTTCATCAGTCCGTTCGGGATCGCGTTCGTATCGAAAGTCGCTCCTCCGCATTTGCAAGGGATTATGCAGGGTTGTTGGCTGGGCGCCACCGCGCTGGGCAATCAACTGCTCTTTATCGGAGTGATTCTCTATAAGTATATACCGATCTGGGCTACTTGGGGAGTCTTCGTGGCTGCCTGTCTGATATCCATGTTCACTATGCTAGCCATGATTAAATGGTTGGAACGGGTGAACAAATAAAGCAGTCGGCTCGAGATATGGAAAAACCTCTCTACGGAGAGCGGT
>JAJQAW010000168.1:2212-4733 GCA_021203585.1 Rikenellaceae bacterium | reverse complement strand
TCTCAATTCCGAATCCGGTTTCGATGTAGGGTTTCGATACGGAAGACATGGATTCGGGAAACCGCAAGACGGCCTGGTTTCCAGGCTTACTGCCGTCGTTTTTATCGGAAATACTTCCCCAAAGGGCTTTGCACAGGATCACCTCCCGCCACTGCAACCGCTTCAAGAGGGGTATCCGGCCCAGGAAAAATCCCCGAAAATGGTGTTCATACATCACCTGCGCCCAGGTATCCGAAGCGAATTCATAAAAATCCATACAGGAAAAGGCTCCGCCGTCGTAAAAATAAGTGGCATTCCCCTCGTGTATTTTCAGCAGCGGATAGGGTACTTTACCGAAAATCTTTCCTGTCGTTGCATTCATTCGGCTCCGTCCCAAGGGTGGAATGTTGAAATTGTATTCCATATTCACTACGGTACGGTAATATTCGTATCCGCTGTCGAAGACTTCTTTCAAACCGGCGGTCAGTTCGATATTGAAAATAGGGTATTCCGAACCCAGACGATACTTGGTGAAGGGCTTGCGGTGGATGATTTCATCCCGCGAAATCCGGGTTCCGAGGGTGGCTTCCGTCGAAACGATGTGAAACAGCCGGCCTCCCTCCGTGCGAATAAAAGGCACATATTTCGAAGGCAGCATTTCGCGCCACTCCACAGAGAAAGTATTGGTTAGTCCCGGATTCCATTCCTGCTCATAATGGGCTTTTATTTGGTTGAGCAGGATCAGCCGCTTCGTATCGCCTCGGGAAAAGACCGAACTGAGCAGATTTCCCTGGGCCAACAAGCTGTTGCTGGCGCTCAGCTGAAGCACATCTTGTTTGCCGGAAAGGGTGAGTTTCCGGGTGGGCTGCCCGTTGAACAGGTATTCCACCCCGCCTCCGCCTTTGAACCGATGGTCTTTAAATCCGTAAGCGCCATAGGCCGAGAGCCGGATTTTTTCCGAAAAGTCTTTGGTAGTGCGGCCGTTCAATTGTACCCGTCCGCCTTCCAGATCGTTGTAACTGAACAGGGTGTATAAAAAACCCACTTCCACCGGTCCGGCATGCTGATAGCCGACGGCAATGGTATTGATCAGGTCGTAAATATTGCGAAAAAGCGGCACGTTTTTGACCGAATCCACCATCTGGTAAATTCCCCGCTCCCGATCGGATAGCGCGTGGGGTCGTACCTGTGACCAATAATTTTCGTCATCGTTGAGTACACCGCGGTCCAGGTGAATGTTGTTCCGCAGTTTTACAATTTCCACCGGGATCGGTTCGTTGATTTTAACTTCGGAATAATCGATTTGCCGCTGGACCATGAACGAAATCAGTTTCGAGGAGTCGGACATGGTGAGCGACAGATCAGCCATAATCCGATCCTGTTTTTTAAACCAGGTGGAATCGTCGATCCGCTGGTTGGTGTTTTCCAGGAATAAATCCCGGAGCCAGTTCACGTTAATTCCTTTGGCCAACCGCATTTTGGCCGAATGGAGCGCCCAATCTTCGGCGTCTATGTAAATTTCGCCGTCGAATACCGGACTGCCCAGATGTTTGGGATGAAAAAGCAGGTAATAGGTCTTCCGCTCATCGAGCTCCAGGCTGTCGATGAGAAAATAATCGTAAAAAGTTCGTCCGTGGTCGCACAGGGGACTGGGGACATTGACCTCGAAGATGTTGATGTAATTGTCGTACAGGTTCACATCGATATACAAGCCGCCGGTGAACTGGGCGAAATTGTAATCGTCCACTCCGGAAATCCGGCTGGCTTTTACCACTTCGTGGTTTAACCGGGGGTTGCGCCGGAAATAATGATCCGTAGTGGATTCGGTGATCATGACCGGCAAATAGGTCCGTCCGTTGAGCGCGGAGGTGTCCAGGTACTCGAAAACAAATCCGAAATTCCTTTGCAGCCGTCTGTTGCGGAAACGCTCCAGATTAGCCATATCGAGTTCCATTTTGGTGTAGGCGCTGTATTGATAAGACTCTTTTTCGGCTGGGTTGTTCCGGGTTTTATTGCGAACCACATTGCGCATAACGGCATTGGCCGGATTATCGAAGCGGACGACCACCTGTTCGATCTCGGTGATGACCGGCACTAGCGCGAAATCCAATTGTTGAAAAGCGCCGGGGGTTACGGTTACGGTTTGCGGTTCGTAGGACAGAAAGGTCACGTGCAGCCGCGTAACGGTGTCGCGGGTTTCCAGATTGTAATGTCCTTCCATATCGGCCGTCGTGCCGATGGTAGTTCCCATAAACGAAATACTGGCAAAGGGAATCGGTTCACCGGTAGAGGCATCCGTTACCCGCCCCCGCAGCCGTGTCGTTTGCGCCGAGATTATCCCGCACCACAACAGGATCACCACCATCCCTCCGATACTTCTCCAATACCTCATGATACGGTTTGCTCTTTCTTTGATAATTTATTACATCGCGTTTCCGGACCCGTTCGGTTCCGAAAGGCTCCTTCAACAGCATAAAAAATATGTGGTAAAGTTATAAATTCCCCTTGAAAACAAGGAAAAAGTTCGACCAGAGTTTCCCAA
>JAJQAW010000168.1:0-2202 GCA_021203585.1 Rikenellaceae bacterium | reverse complement strand
TTTCCAAAACCGTTCCAATGGATCATCTTATCGGAAAAACAGAACAACCAATTTCGGACTTCCGGCACCCAATAAAAGCCGGAATGCCCCGTTATGTATTGTAAGAAATGTTGCTAACTTTGACACGAACAATACCACGGGCAGTGAGACAGGCTTGGTACATAGGACTCTTGATTCTTCTGGCTGCGGGCACCGGTTCCGCTTCCGGCCAACGAAGGCGGAGCGTACAGGGTGGACCGCCGACCCTGGATAATGCGTTGGAATACAAAGTAAAAACCATTCGCTACACCGATTATACCGTGGAGCAGGGGGATACGATCGCCAATTACCGGTTGAATCCGGTGCCGGTGTACAGCCACATTCTGATCGACCGGAATAAGCATTGGCGGTTGATCCGTAATGTCAAATTGGTCTATCCGATAGCCCGGTATGCCAACGACAAGCTGCTGGAAATGGAGGAAACCATGGACGGCATGAGCCATAAACGGGATCGGGAAAAGTATGTCAAGCAGGTGGAAAAGGAACTCAAAGAGCAGTATACGCCGATTCTGAAAAAAATGAGCTTTTCGCAGGGAAAGGTGCTTATCAAATTAATCGACCGGGAGACCGGCCGTACGAGTTACGATTTGGTGAAAGATATGCGGGGTAATTTCAGCGCTTTCTTCTGGCAGAATCTGGGCCGGATTTTCGGCATGAATCTCAAGGATACTTACGATCCGGAAGGGGACGATAAACTGATCGAACAGATCATCACCTATTACGAAGCCGGACTGCTGTGACCGGCATTCGCATAGCGGATCGACCGCAGAAGGGATATAAACCCGAAAAAACCCTTCGCCGTCCGAGGAAAGCGAGGGGTTTTCGGTGCGATGGCGGAGCGGCCGTTCCGGAAATTTTCCGGCCTTACAGGCTGTTGCCGAAATCTTTCCGGAATTTCAGCATCAATTTTTCCGGCCAATCCGTCAGCGGCTCCAATTCGCCCATAAAGAATCGGAGCACCGGCGGCTCGTAAGTAAATATAAGGCCTCCGATCAATTCCCGGTTTTCATACAGCCAAACCAACCGGTCGAGCGCATATTTTACTTGTGAGAGGGTAAAAACTCGGCGCGGCATAGCCAGCCGTAGCAATTCGGCATCGGCCAGGATTTCATTTCCCTGTTCGTCCCGCACACTGGAGACCGTACCGCGTTCCATTCCCCGGATTCCGGAGACCAGAAAATAAGCGGCTGCAAAGGCTCCGGCCGGATACTGATGTTGTGGAATATGCCTACAAATCTCTCCCGCGTTGACATGGGCGCCCAATACACCGGCGGGAGTTACCATCGGAATACCGTGTTGTACGGCTTGTTCGACGAAATATTTAATGAAGGAGGGACTCTGGCTGATCATGGTTTCGTCCAGCGTTTCGTACAGTCCGACTGCCATAGCTTCGATCTCTCGAATCGAAATTCCTCCGTAAGTAAGAAAACCCTCATACAACGGAATGAGAGCCTCCATCTGGTAGTACAGGTCCTTGCGGTTGGTACAAATACCCCCGCCGCGCGAAGAACTGAGTTTGCGTGCGGAAAAATAGACCAAATCCGCCAGATTGGTCATCATTTTCAGGATATCGGCCATCGAATTCTCTTTCCACGCCTCTTCGCGCTGCTTAATCAGGTAGGCATTCTCCCCGATCAACGAAGCATCCAGCACCAGCATAATTCCATATTTATCCGCCACGCGCCGCACGTCCATCAGATTGCTGATCGAGAAGGGCTGGCCGCCGATCAGATTGGTCGAAGCTTCCATCCGGATAAACGGAATATTCTCTTTTCCATGGCGACGGATACAATCCTCCAGTTTTTCGATATCCATGTTTCCTTTGAAGGGATGATCCGAAGCCAATTCGAGCGCATGATCGTGAAGCAGTTCCTCGATCGAACCTCCTTTATCCTGAATGTGGGCCAATGTGGTGGTGAAATGGTAATTCATCGGGATCACCTGTCCCGGTTTGATAAAGGCGTTGGCAATCACATTCTCCGCAGCTCTCCCTTGATGCACCGGAAGCAGGTATTTTTTACCGAGCACCTCTTCCACCGCTTTTTGCAGACGCATAAAACTCTGCGAACCGGCATAAGCATCGTCCGCCTGGAACATCGCTGCAATTTGATTGTCGCTCATCGCGTTGGTGCAGCTGTCGGTCAGCATATCCAGGTATACGTA
>JAJQAW010000302.1:1557-4762 GCA_021203585.1 Rikenellaceae bacterium | reverse complement strand
GTATAGGATGTTCTCCCTTGATCGAGGAATTACGCAGCACCTTTAACGCGGATCAGGCGGCGATCGAAACCATGGAAGGATATTCCCTGTTCTACGCCTGCCGGCAAACCGGAATGCCGTTTCTACAAATCCGCACCGTATCCAATCAAGTGGCCCAGGAACGCAGCAGTTGGAACATCCCTTTATCTACCAAAAATATGGCCAGAGAATTGATAGCCATACTGGAAAAAATCGAATGGCCGAGCCGGTACCGGTAAAGAATCCTCATAAGAATTCGCTACATTCGCCCTATGCAAACATTTCTGAGCCAGAGCGCCGAAGCACTGTATGCCGCTTACGGGGAGGATATTTCTTCCCTGCACCTGTTGTTTCCCAGCCGGAGGGCCCGGCTGTTTTTTAACGAAGCGTTGGCCGGGATTGCCGGCAAACCGCTCTGGCAACCTCACTACCGGACCATAGACGATTTGATGGAAGAGGCAGCCGGATTGCGTAAAAGCGATTCGGTACGGCTGATTGCCGAGTTGTACCGCGTTTATAGCCGGTATCATACGGAAAGTTTCGATAAATTTTACCGGTGGGGAGAAACCCTCCTGTCGGATTTTGACCAAATCGACAAATACCTGCTGGATGCCCGGACCTTATTTATCAATATCACGGAGCTCAAAAATCTGGAAAAAAATCTTTCCTACCTTTCTGTGGAACAAATTGCGGTAATCCGTAAATTCTGGCATAACTTCGATATCGAGAACCTGAATTCTCCGGAAAAACAGCATTTTGTCGGGATATGGAACTCGCTGCTACCCATTTACGAGGAATTCCGGGAACGACTGAAGGAAATCGGATTGGTCTATCCGGGCATGATCTACCGGCGGGCAGCCGAAAGAATGAAGGCCGACCGCCGTCCTGAAACGTTGTTGGACGGAAAAACTCCGATCCGGCGGCCGGAGGAACTGGAACAGATTCTTTCCCGAAGATACGCCATGATCGGATTCAATGCCCTGAGCACCTCCGAAGAGACGCTCTTCGACTACCTGCAGCGGCACCGGATCGCCGAATTTTTCTGGGATTCCGACCTCTATTATACCGAGCAACCCGAACAGGAAGCCGGATTATTCCTGCGAAAAAACATCCTCCGTTTCCCGGGAGCCACCGCCTCTCTCCGGAATTCCCACTTTACGGAGCCGAAAGAAATCGTAGCCGTGGCCGCCCCCTCGGATGCGATGCAGGCTAAGTATACGGCCGCCTTTCTGGAAGAAATTGCTGCCGCCGGAAAACAACCGGACCAGGAAACAGCTATCGTATTGACCGATGAAACGCTGCTTTCACCGGTTTTGTACTCCATTCCGGAAACCATCGACAAGGTAAATATTACGATGGGTTATCCGATTCGGCAAACTCCGGCTTACACCCTGCTGGAGCGCCTGATCGAATTGCAGCAGCACAAGAAAACAGGGAAAAGCGGCGCCGTTTTTTTTCACAGCCACGTGACCGGGCTGCTCTGCCAGCCCTGTGTGCAACTGATCGCCGGCACGGCTGCCTCGGATCACGCACAGGATATCCTGGCCAAACGGCAAATTTACGTACCGCAGAACCGTTTTAGCGGCGATGATTTTTTTGCCGGCCTCTTTCGACCGGTCTCCGGTTGGAAGGAGTTGTGCGAATACCTGATTGGAGTCCTTTCCCGCCTGGGACAAGGTATTTCCGGGGATTCGGAGAACCTGCAGCCCGAATTTTTCACACTCCTCATCGATCATATTTATCAGTTGCAGAACACCTTAGAGGAATGCGAACTGGAAATCACGGACGGTGTACTGTTGTCCCTGCTCCGAAAAATGCTCCAGCAGGTACGGATTCCCTACGAAGGAGAACCGCTGGAAGGCATTCAAATTATGGGCATCCTGGAAACCCGGAACCTGGACTTTGAGCACGTGCTGATCCTTTCTGTGAACGACGATACGTTTCCCGGGAATCTTTCCGGATCGGCCTCTTTTATTCCGTTTAACCTTCGGCTGGCGTACGGACTGCCCACTCCGCAATACCATGAAGGGGTATACGGGTATTATTTTTACCGGCTGCTCCAGCGGGCCCGGAAAGTGCATTTGGTTTATTCCGTCCGCTCGGACGAGAAAAAGAGCGGAGAACCGAGCCGTTACATCTACCAACTGGATTATGAATCCCCACACACGGTAATTCACCGCGAGATGCCGCTGGACATACATTTTCCTCCCAAACCTTCGTTGGAAATCCCGAAAGACCCATCCGTCCGGCAGATTTTGGATCGATACCTCGAAACGGGAGACCGAAAAATCAGTCCCGCCCTGTTTAACAGTTACGTGGAAAGCCCGCTTTAATTTTACTACCAGGCCGAAGCCCGGTTGCGGCAAGCAGCGGAATTGGTGGAATCGGTCGATTTACCCATGTTCGGGAACCTATTCCACAAAGCGGCCGAACTACTCTACGGCAGCCTGAAAGGGTTGCCGCAGGCTCCTGTCCGGATCCGGGAACTGCTGAACAGTCCGGCGGTGGACCGGGCGGTGGAGCAAGCTATCCGAACCGAGTATTTCCGGGACGATCCCCACCTTGATCCGGAAGCTTTCGGGGGTCATATTTCCCTGATCGGCGATATTGTGCGCACCTACCTCAATGGCTACCTGCTTGAGTACGATTCCCGAAACGGCGATTTTTCCGTCGAACAGGTAGAATTCCGGGACGTCAGCACGCTCATTGCTATCCCCGCCGCAGGGGTACCGCGAAATGTCCGCCTGGGCGGCATTATCGACCGACTGGATCGGTTAAACGAGCAAACGCTGCGGGTGGTCGATTACAAAACCGGACAGCAAAAAAGTGAATTCAGAGGGATTGAAGGGCTCTTATCGCCGGTTCATGCCCATCGAAATCCCGCGGCCCTACAGACGCTGTTTTACGGCTGGATGCTGCATCGAAACAGCGGACAAGAAGTGGTGCCCGCGCTGTATTTCATTCGATCGATGAATCAACCGGAATATTCCCCGCATTTGACGGAGGTAGAAACCGACGAAAACGATCGAAAAAAAGCCGTCCGAGCTGTTTTGCGCATTTCCGATTATGCGCCGGCCTTGGAAAAGCGGATTACCGAAACATTGACCCAATTGTTCGATCCGGACCTTCCGTTTACTCCCTGTGATGACCTGAAAACTTGTTCATACTGCCCATACCGGGCCATTTG
>JAJQAW010000302.1:0-1547 GCA_021203585.1 Rikenellaceae bacterium | reverse complement strand
GCGCCGGTGTTTGGAACTGGCCCGTTTGGCGGAAGGCCGGACTTCCCCCAATCCGATGGTGGGCTGCGTGATCGTACGCCAGGGCCGGATCATCGGCGAAGGGTATCACCACCAAGCCGGAGAGCCGCATGCCGAAGTCAATGCGATCCGTTCGGTCGCCGATCCACAGGAACTCCGGCAAGCCACACTTTACGTAAACCTGGAGCCCTGCTCCCATTGGGGGAAAACACCGCCTTGTGCCGATATGATTATCCGCTCCGGAATTCCGGAAGTAGTGGTCGGCATGGTCGATCCGTTCGCCGAAGTTTCGGGCAACGGAATCCGTAAACTCCGGCAGGCAGGCATCACGGTCCACACGGAAGTCCTAGAGCACGAGTGCCGGGAATTGAACCGCCGATTCATCACCTACCACACCTTTCGCCGTCCCTACATTACACTCAAATGGGCTCAAACCCTGGACGGTTACCTGGACAATAACCGGCCCGTTTCGGTGCCCGCCACTTGGATGACCGGTCCGGTCGCTAAAATCCTGGTACATCGGCTACGCGCCCAATCGGATGCGATCCTAACGGGAACTCATACCATCCGGCGAGATAATCCCGCGTTGACCGTACGGGAAAGCGGCGGCAAATCCCCCGTGCGGGTCGTATTGGACCGTAGTGGAAATTTATCGCCGGAATTTAGGGTGTTCGACGGAGCTTCCCCTACGCTGATCTTGACGCAGAAAAATCCGGAATCCCTCCGTCCAAGGCTCTCGCCCGCTGGGGAAACGGTCGAAATCGATTTTGCCCGGGGATGGAACGGCATCTTGGAGGAGTTGTACCGACGCCGCATGCAAAGTATCCTAGTAGAGGGTGGACGGGTTACTTTACAGTCCTTGATCGATGCGGGATTGTGGGATGAGGCCTATATTTTCAGTTCCCGCCTGCGTGTCCATGAATTGACCGGGGGGTCACCGCAGCAGCCGTGGGGAGTGAAAGCTCCGGAGCTGCCGGGAAAACATCCTCTTCGGGAAGAATATCTGGATGGAACGAGGCTGTATTATACTCAAAATCTACCGGATAGCGATGAACAAAAGTGACCCGGATTCTTCGTCCGCGATTTTCCGGAAATCTTAACCGAAAACCCGTTAGCCCCTGTGTACACCGATCGGATCCGAGTGCCGGAAAGGTCCGCTCTCCCGATACCGGATGTCGCATTCGGGTTGATAAATGGCCCTCCGTCGAGCTATTCCGTAGCTTCCGGTTCCATCGGTTCTTACTCCACAAGTACCGGAGCGATCATGGCGCCTCTCCTATGTCCCGGCCCCGGAATGTATATTTAATCCCATACAGTGTCCCGGTGAACCGATCGTTGCCCGAATCCCCCCTCCACAGATTGTTCCGGCTAGTCCCTGGATAGTCCCTGAATAATTAAGAATAGAAATTCGAATCCATCGATTTCGGGTAACATTTCCTGTCCGGTCACCGAGATATTCAACTACATCCGATACGGCACGGATGGTGAATGGTTTCGGTCCGGCCGGGTTTTCGAATCCCATCCGGCAA
>JAJQAW010000065.1 GCA_021203585.1 Rikenellaceae bacterium | reverse complement strand
GAACAATGAAATACCATTTTTAATTTTAACTACTTAAGTATTATGAAGAAGATTTTTATGC
Organism: Rikenellaceae bacterium; assembly: GCA_021203585.1. Taxonomy (GTDB): domain Bacteria; phylum Bacteroidota; class Bacteroidia; order Bacteroidales; family Rikenellaceae; genus JAJQAW01. Next base: position 4,710 of record JAJQAW010000065.1, on the reverse strand, counting down.
TGGCCCTTGTGGCTGTGACCATGCTTGCGTCTTGTTCGAAAGACGAGAAGGGTGGAGGAAATGTGGATGAAGGAGGCAATGCAGCCCTGCGGATGAAAATTACTCTGCCCAATGCTACTACCCGTGCCGGTGGTGAGCACGAAACGCTGGCGGCGGAAAGTACTATCGAAGATATTTACATTTATGTCTTCAATAACGATGGTAGTCCCGCTAATGACGCCAACAACGGACGATTCGGTCCGTTCGATCTGACCAACGATTTCGATCAACAGCTCTCGCCCAACGACAACACCTACAACATGAAAAATCCGGTGACCACCACCGCGGGAACCAAAAAGATTTATGTTGTGGTCAATCTCGAAGAGAATGGATTGGCGATTAATTACGGATCGGAGCAAATTTTCCTGAGCACCATCGCGGAAGTGCATGGCGACGGCGTAACTCCCGGGTTGGTCAAATTTGACGATGCTACGCTGGGGGTGAATGCCAAAGCGGTGGAAAGCATTGTATTGATGGGTAATAAGACGCAGGCACTGACTTCCGTGGCAAGTGGGAGTGGGGATAATGTTGTTGACGTGGATATCGAACGTACGGTTGGTCGTGTGGTGACTACGCTCAACAATTCGCTCTGAGGTACGACCATCACCAAAGACTGGCATGGTACGGGCGACCTGAAATTCGAGATCCGGAAATATTTTATCACGCAGGATGCTTACAAAAGCTACCTGGGCCCGAACTTCTACAGCAATTCTACCCGGGTAAAAACGTTGATCTCGACCACTGATCCGGATGACGAAACTACCTAGGGGGGGGTGTAATCAACGGTCCTTACGATCCGGACGAGTATCTCCTGCCGACTCCGGGTATTAAAAAACCGGATTACGTAACCATCGGTCTGGATCCGGCCACGGAATCGGCACGGGCCGCTCTGAAAACGTTCTATATCGGTGAAAATGCTTCGAATAATCCGATTTCCAAAGCGGAATACGGGAACACGACGTATGCCTGGATCCAAACCTGGATGAGTATCGACAATACCGCAAAAATGAACGCGGCCCAAGACGATATCGAATTTACCGGAGATCCTATCGTAGGCGGTACGGATGATTTATGGCTGGTTCGTGTGAAAGGGATGAACGATTATATTTGTCACGAAGACAATAAAGACGACGTGGCTACCTTCCTGGCGACCCAATTTCCTGAATTGGATGTTGTTTCTATTCACTATCCGCAAGCGTATGTTTATTACCGGGTATGGCTGAATGTGAACCAACTGACCGAGAACGGTATCCACAAATACAATGTTTACCGCAACCAGTTTATCCATATCGACATTACCGACCTGAAAGTAGACATCGACAGTCCCGGTGGTTTCGGGGGCGGTTATCCGGGAGATGAGGATGATCCGGACGTTCCGGTGGATCCGACCGAAGACCCGGAAGATCCGGATCCGACCGATCCGATCGATGAAGATGAGGCTACTTTGCTGGTAAACATCACTGTGAAGCCGTGGACTTACGTGTTAAATCCCACTGTACTCCAATAATATTCTCTAAAGTTTGAAAACCGTCGCCCGCCCTGTTGCGGGCGACGGTTTCTTTATTCTACAGTTTTAGTATAGCTACGGAAAATCCGGAATTTATTCCGTTTACGGTAATTTCGGTTACTCCTATCCGGTTAAGGACAAGGCAGACATGAAAAAATCTATTCCATCATACAAACAACGACGCTCCTCGTACTCTTTTTTGCCGGTTGGTCTTCCTGCATGCGGGACGATCTGAGCGATTGCGGTACGACCCGATTGTTTGTCGTATTCGATCCGGAAATGTACGAATTGCCGGACAATGAACACCGGATAGACCGCGTGCATGTGTTTGTTTTTAACCGGCAGAACCAATACATTACTTCCTATCTGGGCGGGCCTTACGACTATTTGTCGGGCCAGATCTATGAAGTGCCGATCGATCTGGATCCAGGCAGCTACCATTTTGTGGCGTGGACCAATTCCGGCGAACCGTTCAAAACCACCCCGCATATCTCTGAATTTGTGCCGTATGTGACGACCCTGAACGAGATCGAACTCTACCTGGACGACGGGGCGGACAACAACTACACCGAAGACGTGCCGGATTTGCATTACGGTCTCCTCCGTGCGGCGGACGTGAGCGCCTCCGAATTCAACGACCACACGATTTACCTGATCCCGGACACGTACCGGATCAATGTAACGGTCCAAGGACTGGAAAACTCCGAGGACGATTACCAGTTCCTGATCGAAGACAACAACAGCCATTTCAGTTTCGACAATTATATCGTATCGGGATACAGCGATGTCCACCACATCCGGGTAGCGCAACTGGAAGACGGGGAACTCTCCGCTTCGATGCGTGTATTCTCGCTCACCAACGACCACTCGATCGAGCATATGGGAAGTTCGGAGCACGACGACCGCTCGCCGGTCTTCAGCTTCTCCGACCTGACGACCGATGAAACGCTCTACCGGGACAACCTTGTGAAAATGATCCGAAAAGCCTACGAAACCGCGGGTAAAACGGTTGATTTTGACAAGACCTACGAGTTTAACATCATCCTGTCGTTCGATGCCAATATGGACGTCACGGTAAGCGTCAATGGCTGGTCCTATAAGTATAATCCGACCGAACTTTAGGTTAAAACACGGCGCCATGAAAAAAGCCCGAAACATATTCTTCCTGATCGCCTGGCTGTTCGGCACGCTGGTCGCCTGTACCGTCCATGTGGTCGAGTACGACGAACCGGAAGAACCGGTAACCATTACCGTAGAGTCGGGCGATAGCCGGGCTCCGGTGGGAACCCACGCCGGAGACGATATCGATTCGCGGATCGAAAGCATCCGGGTGTTAGGCTATAAAGTCTCCAATTATGCCTTGGCTTTCAATGAATTGGTTGCCATAACCGGGTTGCCCGCCGATGCTCCCCTGCAAGGCACGGTGGATGTACTGACCGGCAGCTACCACTTCGTTTTTATCGCCAACGAAGCCTCGGACAGTCAACTGGCGGCTAAATTGGCTAACCCGGATGAGGTTAGCACCCTACCCAAACTGAGGGAACTCTCATTCGGGGCGGCTGCGTTCGATTCGCAGAAACCGATTCCGATGGTCACACTGATCGAGAATGTGAAAGTGATTGGAGACCATACGCTGCAGGTCCCCCCGGATCAAAACATAGAAGGCGGTGTATGGCAGGTGCAGATGGAGCGATTGGCGGTTCGGATGGACCTCTCACTGGAAATGTCCGATGCTTTTGCCGCCGGGGCTGCACTGAGTTTTACGAATGTACCGGATAAAGTGTTTTTGTTTCAAAAAGAAAATACCGGGATTACCGGATCCCGCTCCATTACAGCTGTACCTTCGACATCAACCACCAATGGATTTACTACCCTTACCTGGAAGCGAATTATCCTGCCGGAAAGTTGGTTTACACCAATCAATTCCGATGCTAAAGGGGTCGTAGTCTCCCTGGCCAACGGCAGCGATTCCAAACAGGCGAAGTTGGGCATTGCTCCGGATAACGATCCCGGCACGGATTACACCATGCCCCGAAATTATTATTTCGACATTACAGGACACGTCCAGGAGAGTAAGCTGGATTTTGAACTCAACGTGATGAACTGGAAACAGGCATTGGATGAGGATTATATTAACGATAGCCCGGTTTATTACCTGACGCTTAACAGGACCTCAATCACCGGAGTCGCACCGGTTGAAATTACGACAAATCATCCGGATGGCTGGACAGCCAGGGTTTCTTCGTCCGCTACCACTTATATACCGTACAGTAATATTACCCTCTCTGCTTACAGTGGTGGACCGGGAACGGATAGTATCACCTTTACGCCACTTATTCAAGGTGGAACCTGCTTCATTCATATCACAGCAGGTAATTTAACCGCAGTAGTTTTAGTTTCCTTTTCAGGTTCAGTTTAATTATGAGAAAAATTAGGACCAAAATTGAATATGCCCTTTCTTTGCTTCCGATACTGATTCTTATTCTCTCGGGATGCACGAAGGAGACGGTTTTATCCCGATCGGGGAATGAAGGATGCCTTATTTCTTTCGAATTTTCCATACCCACCCCTGCCGAACATTCCAGGGCCACGGCCAAGCTGTCCAATGAGAGCGCCATCAGCGACATCTATGTGTTTGCTTTTGAATCCGGTTCCGAAAAATTAAAGGATTGGGCAGAGGCAGAGGTGGTCTCGGCCTCGGGCTCCGTCACTACGGGGACGGTGAAATTGAGTAATGCTGCTAACGGCAGCGGTACCCATAAATTGGTCTTCCTGGCCAATGTCAAAAGTGAAGTACTGGCCGCGCTGGGTGCCGGAACTATCGCGGCAGACATGGATTACGCGTCCTTCCAACCTGTGCTGACGACCGATATTGGTTCGATATTAACCGCCGATCCCACTGACGGGTTCCGCTTTCCGATGTGGGGAGAAACCGAATATCTTTCGCTCTCTTCCACTACGGAACTGACCGGTACCAAAGCGGTAGCGGTACAGCGTGCTCTGGCTAAAATCGACGTAGCCGTTAACCGGCAAACCGACGGGACAACTCCCGGATTACCCGATTTTAAGCTTACCGGGGTCATGGTTTATAATATAAATTTCGATGCCGTTGTGGTTCCTGACCCCGATCATGTAGGCAATGACCGAATAGTTACTGCTCCGAC
>JAJQAW010000141.1 GCA_021203585.1 Rikenellaceae bacterium | reverse complement strand
GGGTAAATATCATCGGGAATTTTCCGTATAACATATCTCCCCAGATTTTTTTCCGGGTACTGGAGTTCAAAGATACAGTGCCGGAAGTGGTCGGGATGCTGCAGCGGGAAGTGGCCGTTCGGTTGGCCGAACCTCCGGGAAGCAAGGATTACGGGATACTCAGTGTTTTCTTACAGGCGTATTACGATACTCAGTATTTATTTGCCGTATCCGAGCAAGTTTTCGATCCGCCCCCGAAAGTGAAAAGCGGGGTGATTCGGTTAACCCGAAATAAGGTAAAAGCGCTGGATTGCGATGAAAAATTATTTTACCGGGTGGTAAAAGCTACGTTTAACCAGCGGAGAAAAACCATCCGAAACTCTCTACGGGCCGGATTTCCGGAATTACACGCAGAACATCCTTGCTTCGGCAATCGTCCGGAACAATTGTCGGTGGCCGAATTTGTCGAGCTCACCCAATGGGTAGACCGGCACTTGCAGAGCGATGAAAAATAACCCGTAAGAATAAGGGAAAGACTTCACCGGAAACGGTTATTCCGGCATCGGTTTTTCCCGATTCGGTTCATCCGAACCGGTAAATTTCTGCCCAGCGGCAGGACCGCCACACAGTCCCATTTCTGTTGCGGCTTTGAAAATGAAAAGACGAAAAAAGATGAAATACGAATCTTCATCGTTTCAATACGAGGAAAATAATACCTGGCAAACCCCTGCAGCGGGAGTGAAACGACAGATCATGGGATACGACGATCGGATTTTGCTGGCCAAAGTGCTGTTTGTTTCGGGCAGCGATGGCGGCGGGCAGCACCGGCATCCGCATTCGCAAAGCAGCCTGATCGTAAGCGGAGTTTTCGAAGTGACGGTAGACGGAATCACGACCACGCTCCGAGCGGGAGACGGATTTTACGCCGCTCCGGATCAACTGCACGGGGTGGTTTGTCTGGAATCGGGAACCATCGTCGATGCCTTCTCGCCCGTGCGGGAAGAATTTTTGAAAGGCTGACGTTTTTTTCGGATCATACCGCGGGCCGGCGATCGCCGGCCCGCCTGGTATAGCTCATAATTCTCCCCGTTCTCTCAACTCCCGCATATAGCGGTTAATGGTGCAAATCGATACCCCCATTTTTGGCAATGCGTTTATAGGGCATCCCCTGCCCGACCAAATGAAGCAGAATTTCTTGGTTTTCTACCAGTATTTTCCGTTTGGGAGCGCTGCCCACCGGACGCCCCAGGATCATACCGTTCGCCTTGCGCAAGGCCAGCGCTTCTTTGGTCCGGGCCGAAATCAGGTTCCGTTCGATTTCGGCTACCAGTCCGAAGGCGAAACCGAGAATTTTACTGTTCAGGTTATTTTCGAAGGTATATCCCTCTTTGGTGCTGTGCAGGGTAATTTCCCGTTCGATACACTGGTGGATGATGTTCATAATGTCGATCAAGGTACAGCTCAATCGGGAGATTTCCGTAACGATCAATGTGTCGCCGCTCTTCATTCGCTTGAGGATATCGCCCAGCTTGCGCTCTTTGCTGTTCTTTTTTCCGCTGACAATGTCGTTATACATTTTGTCCACGGTGATTCCCCGGGCCGCGGCAAAACGCTGTATTTCATCACGTTGGTTTTCCAGATGTTGCCGGTTGGTACTGATTCGTAAATAAGCGATAGTCATCTTTTTATATATTAAAGTTTAGGTCGGAATGGTATGCCCGAGTGATAAGTTCACCTTTCGAATAACGAATTTAAAACCAAACGGCGTATTTCCGAACAACTTTTTACAACAAACCTGTATTTCCTGTTTTTTAAAAACCGATTTGAAAGGGGTAGGTTGTCCGGTACGTTTTTTTTGCTTTATTTGTAGTTTGGATTGATTTCATCTAAAATTGAGTTTCTATGAGTGAGCCACGGAAGAGGGAAACCATCTGCGTACAAGGCGGATGGGAACCGAAAAAAGGGGAACCGCGCGTGCTGCCCATCTACCAGAGTACCACGTTTAAATACGACACCAGCGAACAAATGGCCCGGCTGTTCGACCTGGAGGATTCGGGTTACTTTTATAGCCGGTTGCAAAATCCGACGAACGATGCGGTAGCGGCTAAAATCACCGAATTGGAGGGCGGTGCAGCCGGTATGCTCACCTCCTCGGGACAGGCGGCTAATTTCTATGCTATTTTTAATATCTGTTCTGCCGGTGATCATGTCGTGAGTTCTGTCGCACTCTACGGGGGTACGTATAATCTGTTCGCTGTTACGCTAAAAAAACTCGGAATCGAATTTACTTTTGTAGATCCCCAGGCCACGGAAGATGAAATCCAACAAGCGTTTCGATCCAATACGAAAGCGCTTTTCGGGGAAACGATCGCAAATCCAGCCTTAACCGTATTAGACCTTCAAAAGTTCGCTAATATAGCACATAAAAACGGAGTACCGCTCATCGTCGACAATACTTTTCCGACTCCGATCCATTGCCGCCCCTTCGAGTGGGGCGCGGATATCGTTACCCATTCCACGACTAAATACATGGACGGACATGCCATGAGCGTGGGAGGCGCGATCGTGGACAGCGGAAATTTCGATTGGAACCGCTACCCCGATAAATTTCCCGGATTGACCACTCCGGATGCCTCTTACCACGGACTAATCTATACGGAGGCCTTCGGAAAGGCGGCCTATATCACCAAGGCTACCGCGCAACTGATGCGGGATCTGGGTTCCATCCCCTCTCCGATGAATGCCTTCTTGCTCAATATCGGCCTGGAAACCCTGCACCTGCGTATGGCGCGGCATTGTGAAAATGCACGGGTAGTCGCCGAATATTTGCAAAATCACCCGAAAGTATCCTGGGTCAATTATCCCGGGTTGCCGGGAAACCCCGGCTACGAACTGGCCCGAAAATATATGCCCGACGGCACCTGCGGCGTATTGACCTTCGGCCTGAAAGGGGGACGGGAGGAATCCGTTCCCTTTATGGACCGTTTACGGTTGATCGCCATCGTAACCCACGTCGCGGACGCGCGAAGCTGCGTGCTGCATCCGGCCAGTCACACGCACCGGCAAATGTCGGAAAAGGAGTTGCTCGAGGCCGGCGTACAGCCCGATTTGATCCGCATTTCCGTAGGCATCGAAAACAGCGAGGACCTCATCGCCGATATCCGGCAAGCCCTTCAATAACTTTCCGAGCTAGCAGAAGTTTATACAGCGATACATGGCAGTAAAGTATTATACATACCCGGGAGATTTCCGGCTGGAAAACGGAGGAGTCATCCAAGGGCTCACCATTGCTTATCACACCTTCGGCAAACGGCGGCCGGACCGAAACCAGGTTATTTGGGTTTGTCACGCCCTGACGGCCAATTCGGACGTAGCCGATTGGTGGCCCTGCACCGTAGAACGCGGGAAATTCCTCGATCCGACCAAATACTTCACGGTCTGCGCCAATATCGTGGGTTCACATTACGGCACCACAGGCCCGCTCTCGGTAAATCCGGAGACGGGAACCCCTTATTACGAAAGCTTTCCGTTTATTACGGTACGGGATATGATCCGGGCCCATATGCTGTTGGCTGAATTCCTCGGCATTTCGCACGTACGGGCCCTGATCGGAAGTTCGATCGGAGGATTCCAGGCCATGGAATGGGCCATTATGGAACCGGATTTTATGGACAAACTGGTTCTGATCGCCACCTCGGCCAAAAGTCAGCCGTGGACCATTGCCCTGAACGAATCGCAGCGGATGGCCCTGGAGGTAGACCCCACTTACGGCGAGAATGATCCGGAGGCGGGTAAGGGCGGTATGCGCATCGCCCGGTCTATCGGACTGTTATCGTATCGGGGAAACACCGCTTACAACCTAACGCAGCAGGAAAATGAAAACCCTTATAAACTGACGGGATTTCGCGCGGGCACTTACCAGCAATACCAGGGCGATAAGCTCTGCCGCCGGTTCAATGCGTATTCCTACTACCGCTTAACCCAGGCTTTCGACTCGCACAATGTCGGACGTTTTCGGGGCGGCATCGAGAAAGCCTTGGGAATGATCCGCGCACGGACAAGGATCATCGGCATTACTTCCGACATCATATTACCGGTCAGCGAGCAAATATTCCTTTACCGCCATATTCCCGATGCCGAACTGTTTTTAATCAACTCGGATTTCGGGCATGACGGATTTCTGATCGAACACGAGAAATTGAACTCCCTGTTAAAACCCTTTATCGACTCCAAAGAGGAAAATAAAAGAAGCTAATCGGGAAAAATTGGCTATTTTTGCCTCCCGAACCCTGTACTTAATAAATAGAAGGATACATTATGAAATTACCACAGTCGGTCAACGTGCTGTTGCTGGGCTCCGGGGGCCGCGAACATGCCCTGGCCTGGAAAATTGCGCAAAGCGAACGTCTGGCCAAGTTATATATTTCGCCCGGAAACGCCGGAACCAGAGCTTGCGGCATTAATGTCGATATCAATCCGACCAATTTTGCCAGCGTCAAGCAGTTCGTAATGACCAATAATATCAATCTGGTGGTCGTCGGACCGGAGGAACCGCTGGTCAAGGGTATTTCCGATTATTTCGCCGGCGATCCGGAGATTCACCTCATTCCGGTGATCGGTCCTTCGAAAGAAGGAGCCCGTCTGGAAGGCAGTAAGGACTACGCCAAAGCGTTTATGGCGCGGCACGGGGTTCCTACGGCGGGTTATATGACGGTTACGCCCAAAAATATCGCTGAAGGACACGCATTTCTGGAGACTCTCCAGCCGCCGTTCGTGTTGAAGGCGGACGGATTGGCCGCCGGGAAAGGGG
>JAJQAW010000139.1 GCA_021203585.1 Rikenellaceae bacterium | reverse complement strand
GTGTGAAAGTATCCCGTTTTGTAACCATGCACGGTTTCGCATTGAATGTGAATACCGACTTAACTTATTTTCGTTACATCCATCCGTGCGGATTTGTCGATAAAGGAGTTACTTCTTTGTCTGCGGAATTGGGCGAGACGGTAGATTTTAATGGAGTCAAAGAGCGTTTTATCACGCACTTTCAGGCGTTATTTAAATGATCGGTGTTTCGGTCTTCACCGAATGGATGGGGTGGAGAAGAGAATCGCTCGGTACTGAATCGGCACCGGGGGAAGCTTTTGAGGAGGCAGAGGGAGCCGGTCGAAGACGTTCAGTAAAAGAGTGCTTTTACAGTATCCTTCACAGGGTTAGGGAGGAAGAGTCTCGATAAGTCTTCTTCCTAAACGGGGGAGAGAAGAAGATCGGGAGGGCTGCCAACGAGCTTTTCTGACCAAACCAGACCCGGAACCGGTTTCACAGACCGCGAATTTTTCACGGTTTTGTAACCCAGGCAATGGGTCTCCACTAATCCCGGAGGGTGTAGACCGGAACCCGGACGGATGCATGGCCCATGGGGGAGATACAGCACTCGCCGGCAGAAATAACTGTCCGGGAAGGGACGCCAAACGGTTTGTGGCCGTTACCGCGCACCGGATTCCGGTATGGAAATGAGAATCGAAATCAATAAATAAATACAAGTATGCACGCAGAAAAAAGATGGGTACTGAAGGATCAGGCGGATCCGGCTCTGGCCGAGCATTTGGCGGCGGAGCTGAGGATCGCGCCTGTCCTAGCTAACCTCTTGATTCAGCGGGGCGTTAAAACTTACGAGGAAGCATGCCAGTTTTTTAATCCGAAACTCGAAGACCTGCACGATCCGTTCCTGATGAAGGATATGGAACAGGCGGTCGCCCGTGTCGAAGAAGCGGTTCGAAAGAAGCAGAAGGTGATGGTCTACGGGGATTACGATGTAGACGGGACGACAGCGGTAGCGCTGATGTATTCGTTCCTGGAAAGCATCGGCCACCCCGACCTGTTGTTTTACATTCCTGACCGGTATACGGAAGGATACGGCATATCGATCAAAGGGATCGATTATGCCGCCGATCACGGTGTAGAACTGATCATCGCGCTCGATTGCGGCATCAAAGCCAATGAAAAAATCGACTACGCGAAGACCAAAGGGATCGATTTCATCATCTGCGACCATCACCTTCCCGGGGATCGCATTCCCGAAGCGGTGGCGGTACTGGACCCCAAACGAACCGACTGCCAATACCCGTTCAAGGAATTGGCCGGTTGCGGAGTCGGTTTTAAGCTGGCGCAGGCTTATTGTGTCAAAAACAACCTTCCTTTCTCGCAAATTGCCCCGCTACTGGATCTGGTAGTGGTTAGTATCGCCTCGGACATTGTTCCGCTGATCGGCGAAAACCGCATTCTGGCCTATTACGGTCTGAAGCGAATCAACGAATGCCCGAATAAGGGTTTAAAATCGATCATTAAAATCTGCGGGCTCGAAAAGCACCAGATTACGATCGACGATCTGGTCTTCAAGATCGGTCCGCGCATCAATGCGGCCGGGCGTATGGCGGTGGATCCGGAAAGCGGTTCATCCCATTCGGGCGGTCATACGGCGGTTCGGCTGATGGTGGCCAGTACGGATGAAAAAGCGACCAAATACGGGGATGTGATCGACACGCGAAACGATACCCGAAAGAACATCGACCGGACGATCACCATCGAGGCCCACGAGTTTATCGAAAGCCATCCGGAACTCAAAGCGCTCAAGAGTACGGTGATCTACAATCCGAAATGGATGAAAGGGGTGGTCGGCATCGTGGCCTCGCGGCTGATCGAGACCTATTACAAGCCGACGGTAGTGCTGACCATGTCGAACGGATTTGTGACCGGTTCCGCCCGGAGCGTTCCCGGGTTCGATCTCTATCAGGCGGTGGAGTCGTGCGCCGACATCCTAGAAAATTTCGGAGGACACACCTATGCGGCCGGAATGACCATGAAACAGGAAAATGTGGAGGAGTTCAAGCGCCGTTTCCATGCTTATGTGGAACAACACATCGAACCGGATATGCTGATTCCGCAGATCGATGTAGACGCGGAATTGCTCTTCAGCGATATTACGCCGGATTTTCGACTCACCTTGAGCAAGTTCCAGCCTTTCGGACTGGGTAACCAGGCGCCGGTATTCACCACCCGCAATGTCAGCGACCGAGGGGATGTCCGGTTGGTAGGAGCCGACCGGGAGCACCTGAAAATGGACCTCATCCAGGGCCAGAAGCCCAATACCTCCATTTCGGCGATCGCCTTCCAACAACCGGCCCACTACGATCATTTGCGCCGGGGAGGAGCGGTAGACGTTTGCTACTGTGTAGTCGAAAATCATTACCGAGGCATGGTCACTCCGCAGCTTCGCATTAAAGATATCAAAGCGGTACAAAAAAGATAATGGAAATGCCCCGGTGTGGAATTTTGCCGGCAAGAACCGCCCGAAACACTTTCGGGCGGTTCTTGATTCGGGGCTTCTCCGCATCCCCTGTTGTCCGGCGGGAATTTTTTTCAGCAAGCCTTCGATTCCATGACGGTTTTAAAAAAAAGATTATCTTTGTTCGTAATTCGCAGCCGGATAGCTTGCGGATTACAAGGAATGAAGATGCTTTGTTTTCCTTCACCTGGTGCGGAAGGAATTAGAAAGATTTCGGAACTAACCGTGTAGCCTTATCAGATCAGTATGGGTTTATCGCAAAGGATTTTTGGGACAGGTATGAGACGATTGTACCTGGTAATGGCTTTTGCGGTTGGCTGCATCGGCTTATCCCGAGCAGGCGAGCGTGCGGACGGTATTCCGAATTCGGAAATTCCGCAGGATACCGTTCGGGTATCCGAGCGGCAAGCGGAGGGTATTTACCGGTATCCCAGCCGGACGCTAACTCCGATGGGTACGGGTCGGAGCGTCTCCTTTCAGTTGGATATGACCCCTTCGGTTCGGTATGCCGTAAAGACGAACCTGTTGTACTGGGCTTCGCTGAGTCCCAATCTCGGATTCGAAACGGCTTTGGGACCACACACTTCGGTGGAGTTGTCGGACGGATTCCATCCGTGGAATAAAAAAAATCGACTAACGAAACCGCGGAAATATTCTCCACCGACATCAAAAAACGGATTTGGCATTGGAGCCTCCGGGGAGAGTTCCGCTATTGGTTGGAGGAGGCGTTCAGGGGACATTTTTTCGGAGTGAGCGCTGCCTACATCGATTATCAGGTCGGTGGATTTGACTACTTCTCGTTGTTCGATAAAGAATTTTTTTACGACGGGAAAGCTTATGGAGGATCGCTTTCTTACGGTTACGTGATGCCGCTGAGCGAACGGTGGAGCCTGGAATTGAGCGTGGCGGCAGGCCTTTTTCGTACCCGGTACGACAAATGGTCGTGCGAGGCCTGTTGGGAAAAGACCCAGAAGTACAGGGCTACTTATATCGGTCCGGCCAGTGTCGGAGTAAAAGTGGTTTTCAACCTTCCGTAAGTTTCCGTAAAAGGTCACGGTGGTCGAGAGCCGCGGTTGGGATACAACAAGAAAAAGAATATACATTAAATGATCCGAAATATGAAAAGATGCATACTGCTTATCGTAGCTTTATCGGCCTGGGTGTTCACCGCTTCCGCATCGCCGGTAGGTATGGACGAGAAAGGAGTCCAAGTCACGGGTATCGAAGTGGGACTGGCCGACCATACGGTTACGGTCTTTTTTACCCTACACACCGGGCATAAACTGACTCCGGCTAACCGTAGTCTGGTGATCCGTCCGGTATTGCGTCAGCAGGGCCATGCCAAAGAATTGCCGCCGATCGTGGTTCGCGGTGCTCGGGCACGGACTTCCGGTGCGGCCCAGGCTCTCGGGGCTGGGGAACCTGTGTATACGGAAAACGGAAAATCCGTCGATTATCTTGCGGCCTTTCCCTATGAAAGCTGGATGGCCGGATCGGAACTGTTTTTCAAGGGCGTGAATGTGGGACGCGGTAAATCTGTCGAAGTCGTGATCGGCTTGGTTGCGGACAATCTATTGAATGCCGAATCGGCCGCACCGGTCGGCCGGCCCGCTCCGGTGACGGCGCAGCAAATCACCACGCCCAATCAGCCGGGACCGCTTACAGCCAGTACTTCGGGTACGGTTGCTTTCCGCTCCACGGGAGAGGAATTAGCCGCCCGCTTTTCTTTCGTAGAACCGACTTCCGCTTTTGAACGAGCCCAGTCGACTTCCCGGGAAGAATTATTCGACTACAACATGCCGCTGACCCTGGGCACGGGCACCGCCCAGAAACAAAACGAGACGGAACGGTTTATCGCCATGACCCGAGAGGGAGCGCTGACCATTCAATTTCCGGCAGGAAGCCATACGATCAGCCGGGATTACGGCAGCAACAACCGTGCTTTGGTGGATCTGGTTTCGGCCGTTCGTGCGATCGAATCCTCCTCGACCAGCCGCATCGCCCGGATCGTAATCGTGGAATTCGTCTCTGCCGAGGGAACGCTTAACGAAAACGAGAAATTGTCGATGGACCGTGCTCGGGTTACCAAGGAGTTCCTGACCGCTAACTCGGCGGTACGGGCGGATATGATCCAGGTTTACAACGGATCGGTGGACTGGAGTACCTTGCGGGAGCTGGTAGCGGAGTCCGACATGGCCGATAAATACACCATCCTGGGGATTCTGGATAATACACCGGTTTGGGATTCTTCCCGTAACCGCGGACGGTTGGACGAGTTGATGGCCGTCAACAACGGCGAACCGTACCGGTATATGCTGGAG
>JAJQAW010000177.1:3359-4814 GCA_021203585.1 Rikenellaceae bacterium | reverse complement strand
CTACCGCTTTATCCATAATATTCTCTTCTTCGCTCTTGGTGACCATGATCACGGGAATCATCGGACGAATTTCCTTAATCCGGGGTAAGGTCTCCAAACCGGTAATACCCGGCATCATCTCATCCAGGATTGCCAGATCGAAAGGTTGCGAAGAGAGGAAATCCAACGCGTCGTAGCCGTTATTGGCCGTTTCCACCTGCTAACCGTTATCCTGTAAAAAGAAAATGTGCGGTTTTAATAATTCGATCTCGTCATCCACCCAAAGAATCTTTCCGTTGCTCATCTGTTATACGTTTTTCAATTGGCAAAGATACAAAAACTTCCGCTCTGCATACCATTTTAACGCAGGTCTCGTTTTAATGTTGTGCGGGAAAAAAGTAACTTTGCCGATAATCCCGAAAAAATGGAGAAGAAAAAACGATGGATCATAGGCGGAGCGGTTTTGGCGCTCGCCTTCCTAATACTGGCCCTACTTCTGGGTAAACCGACCACGCAAAAAGAGATCGGTGAGCCCCACCAGGAAATAGCCGAAGAACCGGAAACCCGTTACGGAATTATCGTGGACGATCATTATATCGAAGAGGGGGAAATCCGTCCGGGCGAACATTTAAGCGGAATCCTCGGACGGTATGGAATCGGTGCCCGTACGGTAGACTCGCTGGTCCGCTGCTGCGAAGGGGTATTCGATATCCGCACCCTCCGGGCCGGACACAATTATTATGTCTTTATGACTCCCGATTCGGCCACCCGCCGGCTGGATCACTTCGTATACGAGCGCAACGCGATCGATTACGTGGTCTTCACTTTTGCCGATTCCATTTCCGTGCGTACCGACAGCAAAACGGTTCATACGCAACGGGAAATGGCCGAAGGTACAATCGAGAGTTCGCTCTGGAATGCCATGCTCAGCAGCGGAAGCTCTCCGGCGCTGGCCATGGAACTCTCCGAAATTTATGCCTGGAGCATCGACTTCTTCGGACTGCAAAAGGGAGATGCCTTTAAAGTAATATACGACAATAGGTTTGTGGATACCCTTAGCATCGGCCATGGACAAATCTGGGGCTCGTGGTTCGAACACAACGGCAAACGCTATTACGCCATACCCTTCGAACAAAACGGAAAAATTACATTTTGGGACGATCAGGGCAACAGTCTTCGCAAGAATATGTTAAAGGCGCCGCTCAGTTATTCCCGGATTTCATCGACATTCTCCAATTCCCGGCTACATCCTGTCCACAAAGTATATAGGCCGCACCACGGAGTAGACTATGCCGCACTTACCGGAACTCCGGTGATGGCAGTAGCGGACGGTACCGTCACTTTTGCCGCTTACAACGGGGGCGCGGGAAATATGGTAAAAATCAAGCATTCGCAAGGGCTGGAAACCGCTTACCTGCATTTGAGTAAATACGGCCCGAATATCAAAGTGGGCCGACGGGTTAGCCAGGGAAATAT
>JAJQAW010000177.1:698-3349 GCA_021203585.1 Rikenellaceae bacterium | reverse complement strand
GGGAAATATTATCGGATATGTGGGAGCTACCGGAACGGCGACGGGCCCGCACCTGGATTACCGGGTTTACCGAAATGGTACGGCCATCGATCCGTTAAAAATCCCGACCGAACCGGCGGAGCCCATCGAAGAGAAGAACCGCGCCGCTTTCGAGGCGGTTAAGAAACTTGTATTGGAAGCCCTTCGGGGAGAGATTCCGCCCGACAGTATCCGGCTAACGGAAAATCCGGACGCCTCGGACAACTCCCGTCTTCCGCTCCCCGCTCCTTTGACCCCCGATGAGTAATCCTACGGCTATGGACCCGCGGATGGTTCGTTTTCTGAAAAAACACCATGTATTGACCCTGGCCACTTCGGTCGGGGAGACTCCGTATTGCGCCAATCTGTTTTATGCCTGGCTCGAGGCGGAACAAGCTTTTGTTTTTACCTCTTCCCTGTCGACCAAACATGCCTCCGATGCGTTGATCCGACCTAAAGTGGCTGCCAGCGTGGTACTGGAAAGTAAAACGGTAGGAAAGTTGCAGGGCATACAAATCACCGGAACCTTATACCGTCCCCAAGGGCAACTTCTCTCCCGGGCAAAAAAACGCTACCTCATTCGGTTTCCATACGCTGCGGTGGCGGAGCTGGAACTGTGGATCTTGGAAGCGGAGTGGATGAAAATGACGGACAATACGTTAGGATTCGGAAAAAAATTGATATGGCAGAGAGAAATTCCCTCGATCATCCGCTAAAAAACAAGCAGGTGGCACTTACCGGAGCTACGGGACTGCTGGGTTCCGAGCTGATTCGTCAATTGGCCGAAACCGGAACGATTGTACGGATGGTGGTTCGAAATATTTCCAGGGTAAATGCCGAATTGTTATCCCTGGCAGAGCAATCCGGTTGGAGCCTGTACGAAACGGAACTGGTCAATCCGGTGGACCTGAGGGAAGCCTTTGCCGGCATGGATGTGGTTTTCCATTGCGCGGCCCGGGTGAATCTTTCCACGGAAGAGGATCGGGAATTAATTCGTGTCAATACGGAAATCACGCACCACGTGGTCAACGCCTGCCTGGAAACCGGAGTCCGGCGTTTGATGCACGTCAGCTCCATTGCCGCGCTCGGGGAAGCGAATGAACAAGGAGTGATCCGTGCCGATTCTTATCCGGATAGCGTGGCGGGTTGGAGTCCCTACGCGCTTAGCAAATTTTATTCGGAAAACGAAGTGTGGCGGGGAGTCCGCTATGGCCTTCAGGCCACGGTCGTCAATCCGTCGGTGATCCTCGGTCCCGGCGATTGGAAAGGCGGCGGGAGCCCCATGCTTTTTGCCGCCCTTTCCAGTGGAGTGCCGTTTTATGTACCCGGCTCCAACGGCTATGTGGATGTTCGGGACGCAGCAGAAGCCCTGATTCGGCTCTGCACAGAAGCTCGAGCCATAAACCGGCGGTTTGTGCTCAACGGAGCCAACGTATCTTTCCGCGATTTTATGACCCTGGCAGCCCGAAGCGTAGGTCGAAAAGCCCCCCGGTGGTCCATGGGCCGGAAAGAGTTGCTGTTTTTACGACATCTCTCACTGGTCCTGGCAAAACTGACCCGTTCGAATCCGTTGCTTTCCCAGGGATTGATTCATGCGGCCCTATCTACCAACCGCTATGACGGCGAGGCGGTCAAAGAAGTGATCGATTTCCATTACCGGCCTTTCGAAGAGACGGTCCGGTTTTTGGCCCGGAAGTACCTGGAGGAGAAAAGGAATAAAAAATAGACTCATGAACCATATATGCATAATCATCGTAGCCGGCGGAAGCGGCACCCGCATGGGCAGTGAGATTCCGAAACAATTTCTGATGCTATCCGGCAGACCGCTGCTCATGCATACGATCGACCGGTTTTCCGCTGCCCTGCCCGGTATCCGGACGGTGGTGGCCTTACCCCTTTCCCAGTTGGAATATTGGGAACAGCTTTGCCGGCAGCATCTCTTTGAATCGGTGCATTCGGTGGTCGCAGGCGGACCGACACGGTTCGATTCGGTCAAAAATGCGCTGAGCTTACTCCCCGATTGCGATTACATCGGAGTGCATGATGGAGTGCGTCCGCTCGTTTCGGCTTCTTTGATTACCCGGACACTGGAAGCGGCACAAGATTTCGGAGCCGCCATACCGGCCTTGCCCGTTGCGGATTCATTGCGGGAGGTTACCCGATGCGAGTCCTGCGCGGACCCCTCGAAAATCATCGACAGTAGACCGGTGGATCGAAACCGGTTTCTGGCCGTTCAAACGCCTCAGTTCTTTCGTTCGCAAATCCTCCGGAAGGGATACCGGCAGGATTACATTCCAGAATTCACGGACGACGCATCGGTCGTCGAATCGGCAGGCTATACGGTTACGCTGGTTCCCGGTGATCCGGTCAATATCAAAGTCGCCACCCCGACCGATCTTCGCCTGGCGGCCGCCTTGATTTCGTCCGGACGGAACGATAACGCCCCGAAGTAAGCCTGTAAGTTCCCTCGGCCAGGAATCGCTCCCTCTTTGCTCCCCTTTCCAGAACCGGAAGAATGGCGCCCCCGCGATTCAAATGCTCGGAGAGGTCTCAAGCCGGAGATTCTTTGTTTTTCCCATACAGACCCTTTTTCATCAACCGCAGGAGGAAACGTTTTGCGAAAAATCATACAC
>JAJQAW010000177.1:0-688 GCA_021203585.1 Rikenellaceae bacterium | reverse complement strand
ATCATACACATCGATATGGACGCCTTTTACGCCTCCAGCGAGCAGCGGGATCATTCCCCCTACCGAGGTAAACCCTTAGCGGTCGGATACTCCGGTGAGCGGGGAGTTGTAGCCGCCGCCAGTTACGAGGCTCGCCGATACGGAGTACGGTCGGCCATGCCGTCAAAAACCGCTTTGGCGCGGTGTCCTCAGCTGATCTTTGTGCCGGGAAGATTCGATGTATACAAAGCGGTTTCTCGGCAAATCTGCGACATTTTTCACCAATATACCGATTTGGTGGAACCGCTTTCCCTGGACGAAGCTTATCTGGACGTTACCGAGAACCATATCGGCATGCCTTCGGCTACGCTGATTGCCCGGCAAATCAAACAGAAAATCAAGGAACAGACCGGACTTACAGCCTCGGCCGGAGGTTCGATCAATAAATTTCTGGCCAAAGTGGCTTCGGACTACGATAAACCGGACGGATTTTTCGTTGTGACGGCCTAGCAAGCTGAATCTTTCGTGGAAAGTCTCCGGATCGAACAGTTTTGGGGGGGGGTAGGCCCGGTAACCGCTCAAAAAATGCATCGATTGGGCATCCATACGGGGGCCGATCTGAAAAGGATGAGCCAGTCGTACTTGGTGCAAAAATTTGGGAAAGCCGGGTATTTCTACTACGACAGCGCCCGGGTCATCGATCGTCGGG
>JAJQAW010000216.1 GCA_021203585.1 Rikenellaceae bacterium | reverse complement strand
TCGGTGTTTTTATAGCCAACTTATGGGTAAAAACAGTAACTTTGCGCATCGTTTTTACTGTGAAAATACTAACACAAGCCAATATGTCGAACACTATTCACCTGAAAAAAGGCCTCGACATCAAACTCGAAGGGGGTGCGCCGTACAATCTGGCTACCCTTCCGTTGGCCGATAGTTATGCCGTCAAACCCGACGATTTCAAGGGTTTCACGCCAAAACTGCTGGTCCAGCCCGGGGATGAAGTCAAGGCCGGTTCGCCTGTGCTATTCGATAAGTACCGTCCGGAAATACTGGTGTGTTCACCGGTCAGCGGAACGGTCAGCGCGATTAACCGGGGCGAAAAAAGGAAAATTTTGGAGGTAGTCGTTACTCCCGATGGAAAAAACGAATCCGTCGAAATCGAGAAGCCCGTTGTCGGTTTGATGAGCCGTGAACAGGTGCTGGATGCCATTCAACGTGCCGGAATGTGGCCGATGTTGATTCAGCGGCCTTACGGAATCATTGCCGATCCGGCACAGACTCCGAAATCGATTTTTATTTCCGGCTTCGATTCGGCGCCGTTGGCACCGAATATGAATTTCGTCCTGGCCGGACAGGAACAAAACCTGGAAGCGGGTATCGAAGCGCTGAAAAAGTTAACTCCGGGAAAAATTCATCTCGGACTGCGTTCCGAATGCGACGGCAGCCTGATGGGCCGGGCGCTCAATTTCCTGGATCGGGGAAAAACCACTCCGAAATTAGATCCCAACGAACCGCCGTGTATGCTCCGTACACTGCGGGGGGCGGAGATCCACTATTTCGACGGTCCCCACCCGGCCGGAAATGTCGGTGTACAGATTCACCATGTCGATCCGGTAAACAAAGGGGAAACCGTGTGGACCATCGATATTCAGAATCTGGCCATCCTGGGGCGTTTTTTCCGCACCGGACGCATCGATATGCGCAAAACCATTGCTCTGACCGGAATAGAACTGAACAATCAGCTGTACGCGAAGGTCATTTCCGGAGCCAGTATCCGAAGCACCCTGAAAGGAAATCTTCCGGAAGAGGGCCGTCATTACCGCATCGTCAGCGGCAATGTGTTGACCGGGCAAAAGGTGCTGCCGGATGGCTATCTGGGTTTTTACAGCAACCAAATAACGGTCATCCCGGAGGGCGATTATTATGAATTCGTTGGCTGGGTAATGCCCCGCTTGAACAAATTTTCGGTATCCAAAACCTATTTATCCTGGCTAATGCCCTGGAAAAGATACAACCTGGATACGAATCTGAACGGGGGGCATCGCGCCTTTATCTTTAACGGTATTTACGACAAATACCTGCCGATGGATATTTATCCGGTTTATTTGATCAAAGCCATTATCGCCGGCGATATCGACAAAATGGAAAATTTAGGCATTTACGAGATCATCGAGGAAGATATCGCCTTGTGTGAATTCATGGATCCGTCTAAAACCGAAATGCAGGCGATCCTCCGCGAAGGAATAAACCGGATGATTCAGGAACTCAATTAGACCGTACTGCGATGAAACCAATTAGAAATTTTTTAGACAAAATAAAACCGAATTTCGAGCCCGGCGGGAAATTTTCCTGGCTTCACTCGACCTTCGACGGGTTCGAAACCTTTTTGTATGTGCCCAATACGGTCACCAAAAAGGGATCGCACATCCGGGATGCGGCCGATTCGAAACGGCTGATGTTTATGGTAGTCGTAGCCCTCGTTCCGGCGCTGCTGTTCGGTATGTTCAACGTCGGGCTGCAGCACTGGAGGGCTATCGGTGAGATTACCGTCTCCTCCCCCTACTCCATTTCGCTGATCTGGGATTGCTTCTGGTACGGCTTTTTAAAAGTTCTTCCGCTGATCCTGATCTCTTATATCGTAGGTTTGGGAATCGAGTTTATATTCACTCAATTGCGCGGACACGAAATCAATGAGGGTTATCTCGTTTCCGGGATGTTGATTCCGCTCATCATGCCGGTCGATGTTCCGCTGTGGATGGTAGCCGTAGCCGTAGCTTTTGCCGTAATCATCGGTAAAGAAGTTTTCGGTGGTACCGGGATGAACATTTTCAATCCGGCGTTGCTGGCACGTGCCTTTATTTTCTTTGCTTATACCCCTTACATCTCCGGAGATACGATTTGGATTGCAGGCATGAGCAAAGGGGAAGCGATCGATTCGTTCTCCGGCGCTACTCCACTGGGAGACATCACTTCCGCGCTGGCCGACGGCGCTTCTACGGTCACCTGGAGCAACGGCACCAACCTATGGGATTGGATCATCGGAACCATTCCCGGATCGATCGGAGAAACTTCCGTGATTGCTATCCTGCTCGGCGCAGCCCTATTGATTTTTACCAATGTGGCCAGTTGGCGCATTATGCTGGCAAGCGTTTTGGGAGCGTGCGGAATGGGAATTATCTTTAACCTGATCGGTAGCAACGTGGCCATGCAGATTCCTTTCTGGCAGCACCTGATTTTCGGAGGATTTCTCTTCGGTACGGTTTTTATGGCGACCGATCCGGTCACCTCGGCGCAGACGACTCCCGGCAAATGGATCTACGGAGCGATTATCGGCATAATGACCGTATTGATCCGCATGGTCAACCCCGGTTATCCGGAAGGAATGATGCTGTCGATTCTCTTCATGAACGCCATGGCCCCGCTGGTAGACCATTATGTGGTAGCGGCTAACATTCGCCGGAGAAACAAACGTCTTTCCCTTACAACCGCTAAATAAGAAGGAGTACAGATGAAAACAAACAACAACAGTTATACGGTCATATACGCCGCCGTTATGGTGGTCTTGGTAGCGGTACTTCTTTCCGTAGCAGCATTGAGTTTGAAAGATCGGCAGGATGCCAATGTACGGGTGGAAAAGATGAGCGACATCCTCCGTTCGATCGGCCTGGGAGCCGACGCCAATCTGGCGGACGATAAAATAGCCTACATCGAAGCTGAATACGAAAAGTACATCATCAATTCTTTCACGGTCAACACCCGAGGCGAGGTAACCGAAGGAACCGATCCGTTCGCCATTGCGCTCGATATGAAAAGCGAATACGAAAAACCGGCCGAGCAGCGGAATTTGCCCATTTTCGAGGCCCGGATGGACGACGGAACGGTTTATTACGTCATTCCGGTGTACGGATCGGGACTTTGGGGACCGATCTGGGGAAATGTGGCCTTGAGAAGCGACCTGAATACGATTTACGGGGTTACTTTCGGCCACGCCAGTGAAACGCCTGGACTTGGTGCTGAAATTGCTTCGGAGGTCTTCGAAAGCCAGTTTGTCGATAAAACCATCTATAACGGTGCCACACTGGTGTCGATTATGGTAATGAAGGGCGCCGGTGCCTCTTCGGGCAACCCGAATGCCGTGGATGCCGTATCGGGCGGTACGATTACCAGCCGGGGTGTGGAGAGTATGATCCAAAGCAACCTGGCCGGTTACGAGGCCTACTTCAATAAAATGCGCGCGGCCGGCGCGGCGGAAAACCAACCCGCCACCGCTCCGTCTGCTGCCGAACCTGTAAACCAGACAAGTCATGAGTAAAGATAAAGAACCCTTGTTTTCGGCCAAAAACAGAAAGGTTTTATTGGGACCGCTTGGTCCGAATAACCCGGTTACGGTACAGATTCTCGGTATATGTTCCGCCCTGGCCGTTACCGCCAAACTCGAACCTGCCCTGGTCATGGCCTTGTCGGTGACTGTGGTTACCTCGTGTGCCAACCTCATTATTTCGCTGCTGCGCAAAACGATTCCGGAACGAATCCGTATCATCGTGCAGTTGGTGGTCATCGCTACGCTGGTTATCCTGGTCGACCAGATCCTGAAAGCCTACGCATACGATGTGAGCCGTCAACTTTCGGTCTTCGTGGGATTGATCATTACCAACTGTATCATCATGGGACGCCTGGAAGCTTTCGCCATGGGCAGTAAACCCTGGCCGGCTTTCCTGGACGGAATCGGTAACGGACTCGGATACGGATTGATCCTGGTGATTCTCGGTTTCTTTCGGGAGCTACTCGGAAACGGCACCCTACTGGATTTCCAGGTTATCCCGGATTCATGGTATATGGCCAACGGCGGCTTTTACAGCAACAACAGCTTGATGCTGCTTCCGCCCATGGCGCTGATCGGCGTGGGAATCATTATCTGGGTGGTTAATTCACGGAAAGTTAAAAAAGGATAATCCGAACAGCAACAGAGAACTATGGAAAATATTTTAAGCATATTCGTCAAGTCGATTTTCGTTGACAACATGGTATTCGCCTTCTTTTTCGGGATGTGTTCCTACATCGCCGTATCCAAGACGGTGAAAACGGCCATGGGATTGGGCATCGCGGTCATTTTCGTGATGTTGATTACGGTCCCGGTTAATTACCTGATCAATAAGTACGTGCTGGTTCCAGGAGCTTTGCAGTGGTTGTCGCCGGATTACGTAACGGTAGATCTGAGTTTCCTGAGTTTTATTATTTTCATCGCTGTGATTGCCTCGATCGTGCAATTGGTCGAAATGGTGATCGAACGTTTCGCTCCGGCGCTGTATAACCAATTGGGAATTTTTCTGCCGTTGATCGCGGTGAACTGCGCCATTATGGGGGGATCGCTGTTTATGCAGGAACGCAATTATGCCAATATCGGAGAGGTTGGTGCATATGCCTTTGGAAGCGGAATCGGTTGGTGGCTGGCTATCATAGCCATGGCGGCGATTCGGGAAAAAATCGAATATTCGAATATTCCGAAACCGCTGAAAGGAGTTGGGATTACCTTTATTATTACCGGACTGATGGGTATTGCCTTTATGTCCTTCATGGG
>JAJQAW010000196.1 GCA_021203585.1 Rikenellaceae bacterium | reverse complement strand
GAAATGGTGCCTTTGTGGGTCTCCACCAATTCTTTGACCAAGGAGAGACCGACTCCCGTACCTCCGGCCGAAAAATGAAGCTGCATGAAGCGGCTAAACAGCAAATGCCGTTTTTCCTTCGGAATGCCGTAACCATTGTCTTTTACGGCAATTTTCCAGCTATGATTAGTTCGGTTTTCCGAAAGATCGATTTCGATAGTACCTTCGTTCGAAGTAAACTTAAAAGCGTTGGAAAGCAGATTGAAAAGAATTTTTTCTAACTTCTCCCGATCCACATAAACCTGCTGTTCGGTGAGTTGGCAACTGAAACGGTAATCGATCGTTTTTTGTTTGGCTGTTTCCCGAAATGCGGTATAAATTTCCCAAACAAATTTTTCCAGATCGACTTTTTCCAGATTCAAGGCCAGCGTGGTATTTTGGATTTTCCGGAATTCCAGCAGCTGATCGATCAACCGGCGCATTTGCCGGGTATTCCTTTCCAACAGCCGCAACTGATGTTGCGCCTCGGCAGGGAGCCGATCCTGGACTACCATCAGATTTTCCGTGACTCCGGAAATCAGCGTGAGGGGAGTACGGAATTCGTGAGAAATGTTGGTAAAAAAACGCAATTTGTACTCCGTCAGTTTTTTTTCCATCCGTACCGCATTATTGAGGTGGTTGAATTTATAGATCAACCGATAAGCGATGTATATGGCCGTGAACAGCAGTATGGTATAAATGAAATAAGCCCACCCGGTCTTCCAGAAGGGAGGCATCACCCGGATTTCCAACCGTGCGGGTTCTTCCGTCCACTCCCCGTCCGCATTGGCTCCCCGAACACGAAAAATGTACCGGCCGGGCGGAAGGTTTTTGTAATTGGCTTTACCGTTGCTGAAAGCCGGACTCCAGGCTTTATCGTAGGATTCTAGTATATAGGAGTACCGGTTCATCTCCGGATCGGTCAAATTCAGCAGAGCGTATCCGATGGTAAAAGTATTTTGATGGTGCTTCAACCGAATGTTCTCGGTAAATGTAATGGACTGCACGAGCGGAGAATCTTTCATTCCGGTTTCCGCACGCTCGTCGAACAGGTAAAAGTCGGTGAAAGTAACTTTCGGAGAAAAACCGTTTTTTACAAATCCTTTGGGATCGAATCCGATTACTCCGTTCAAGGTTCCCCAAAGCATTTGACCGTTGCGCCGCAAGAAACAGGCGTTTTCGTTATAAAAGTTTCCGAAAGTATTCTCCGAGATCCGGTGGAGTACGAAATGTTCATTTCGGGGAATGAACTGTGCCAGGCCACTTTCGGTACTCACCCATAAAGTAGAGTCCGGGCTCTCCATTATAGCGGTGATCATATCGCCCGGCAAACCATCCTGACTGGTGTAATGCCGGTACCGGAATTTACCGCCGGCAGATTCGATCAATTTATTCAATCCGCCTCCTGCCGTTCCGATCCAGATTTCACCGGCGGACGTTTCGTAAATGGTTTTGATATCGTTACAGTTCAATCCCTCCAGGTCCAAGGGATCGAACTGGGATACCTCGAATTGCTGCGGATTTTTTTGCAATTCATCCGGATCGAACCGAAGGAGTCCGGCATAAGTTCCGCACCAGATGTAGCCTCGACTGTCCTCCAGGAGGTAGCGTATGCGGCTCCGGTTTCCGGAACCGCTAAAATAGCGCCGGAAACTGATTTCCCCCTGCTCCATAACAGCCAAACACAAACCTCCTCCGAATGTGGCCGCCCAGATACGTCCAGAACGGTCCCTGAGGAGATTAAAAACATCTTGGTGAGAGAGAGAATCCACACTGGCGTGTTTGCGAAAATGCCGGACGATCCGATCTTCTCGGGGATCATACACCACCAATCCATTTCCCTTGGTTCCAATCCAAAGGTTTCCCAACGTGTCCTGAGTTATGGTATACGGATTCAGCTTCTCTCGCACACAATATCCGTGAGATAGGGTTCGATCATAAAAATAGAGGCTTCCGTTCTTGGTGCCGATCCATATATTTTCCGCCTCATCTTCAAAAATCCCGCGCACATTGTTGCTGGAACCGACCGAATAGTGGTTTTCCGGGTAAATAGCGGTAATTTCCTGTTTCTGCGGAGTAATTTTTACCATTCCGGCATATTCCGTACCGATCCAGATATTCCCCGAGGCATCTTCAGTAATGGAATGCAGGTAATCCGTAGAGAGACTGTTCGTCCGGTCCGAATAGGTATAATGCTGTAACCGGTTTTCCTGAGGATCATACAGAAATAGACCATTCCCGTACGTGGTGATCCAATAGTTATTTTTGGAATCGATAAAAATGGAATACCGTTCCTCATCGATTACCGAGAGAATATGGGCAGGAATTAAATCCAGCCTGCGCGAGCCGCCGTCCGGAGGATTACAGTACCACAAGGTACCGGTGTGATTATAATACCAGACTCCGCCTTTGTTATCGGAGACCACCCGGTTACGTTGGCCGTTGGAAGGGATGGTCTGAAACGGATCGGGCTGGAAACGATTGTCCGAGAGGTGGTATAACCAGATTTCATGGTTTTGAGTTAAAATTAATATACGCCGATCATCCAGTTTCTGTGCATAAGAAAGGTTTTTGATGGGAGTATCAATGGGTTCGAAACGGCCGTTCGGAGTATCGTATCGATATATCATCCCGGACGAACACATAAAATACAGGCTCCGGTTTACCTCCACGGCTCGGATAAACCGCTGGCCTGTTTCTCCCAGAAAATGCTCCAGTTTCCCTTCGGGAGTCAAACGGTTTAATCCATTCTGGGTGCCGAACCAAATATTTCCCTGAAAATCCTCCCGTAAAAACAGTACCCGTTCATGGGCCAATACCGGATTTTGCGGAGAGGAAAGAAAAGTAACGGAGTGTTCCCCATTCAGTTTATCCAATCGAACGCAACCGTTACTTCCGGAGAGCCAAATGCTGCCGGTCGAGCTTTCATAATATTCGGTAAAATTCAGCGCAAGGGGTTCTCCTTCATAGAAAAATGAAATAAACCGTTCGGTTTTCGGGTCATAACAGGCATAGGAATTGTTGTACATCCGGGCCCATATATACCCGTTGCGGTCTTCGTGTAGATTTCGAATCCGATTTTCTGTCAGCGGGGAAGGTGCGCCCAGCCGGGGTTTGAAAACAATAAAATTATTGCCATTGTAGCGGTTGAGTCCATCCACCGTTCCGGCCCATATGAATCCTTGTTGGTCGGCAAGAATGGCGCGTACGGTATTTTGGGAGAGTCCGTCCTGGGTAGTGATCTGACGAAAAGACAGGTTATCTGCCAGGGCAACGCGGCTATAGAGGGCGAGGAAGATTATCGACCCTATGACCCATATCCTTTTCATAAAGTTCTTTCCAGTTAATTTCAACCAAAGGTATAAAATTTTTAGCATCTTTCGGCGGGTATTCTACAGCGAGGAGATTGAAAAAAGAGACCGGTCGGGCGGGTCACCTTTTTCACGGGAAGACACCGACTATCGATTCCCAAACAGACCGAGCACTTTTCGCTGTCCGGATGAAAAGAAAAGCCTCTGTGGCATTCTGGACGGATCGGCGTTTTGGAACAGCTCCAACCTTTATCCCGGGACACCGCCAGAGCAAAAAGAGTAATAAGGCAGGCCAAGCCACCCAGTTGGAATCGGTCCAAATTGATCTATAGAAAAACCGGGAAAAGTATCCCGGTTTCTCACCTTGAGTAGTATTAGTTGTTTATTCTCAGGAATAATAAGTCAGAAAAAAATTTCGTCTTCTTCGTCTATCCGGATCCTGCAATCCGGATAGCGAAGATTTCCACAGCGCCATGTCGAGCAGCCGATCTATAATAAAAGTTGTTAGTAGTTGTAAAAAACCGGGAACCCACTACGGTTTGGTTGGGTTGTATAACCGTTGGGGCCCCCGGAATAAAATCATTTTTGGAGCTTATAGACTTCAGTCCCGGCCAACAGGAAGCATCCGATCCCGTAATCCTCAAAGTCCGGTATACTTTCATAGGTTACGGGTTGTCCGTCCTTGGGTTCTTTCCCGGTTCCCTGTACATAGCCCAGGAAACCATTCTCATGGATGGCATCTTCGAGGATGGTATTCCACGCTTTGGCTATCACGGGCAGGTATTCTTTCCGGTCCAGGATACCCTGACGAATCCCCCAAGCCATTCCATAAACGAATAGGGCAGTTCCGGTTACTTCCTTACCACCGTAATGGTCCGGATCGTGCAGGCTTACATACCAATACCCATCCGGCTGTTGGCAATTTTTCAGCGCCTGGCTTATCACCCTGAAATCCGCCAAGTAATCGGCCCAATGCGGCTCATTTTCCGGTATTTCATCCAGAACACGTACCAGGGCCGCATAAACCTATCCATTGCCGCGGAACCAATAACAGTGTTTTCCGTTGGGCTCAGCGTAGGGAGGGACAAAATCGGCATCCCGCCACCACAGGCCATCTTCGGGATTGTACAAACCGTTCCCGGCCATGCGGTTTCGGCAATGTTCGTACATCTCCCACATTTTGCCGTAATATTTGGAATTCCCGAGCGTGCTACCTAACTTGGCAAAGACCGGCATCCCCATCTGAATCGCATCGATCCACCACCAGTCGTCGTTTTGCGGCGTATTGACCAGCATATCCAAATTGGCTTTTACTTTGCGGATTCGTTCCGGTTCCGGACTGATCCGGCACAAATCGATGTATATTATTTGTCCGGCGCAATAATCATCCGCATTGCGAGTAGTGGGACCGTTTCGGTAATCCCATTGGTGAAATTCCGTCCAATCTACGGTATATTTATAATAATCCTCCCGAGGATAAATCGAATATAAAGCCATCAATC
>JAJQAW010000067.1 GCA_021203585.1 Rikenellaceae bacterium | reverse complement strand
AATAGCGTAGTGAATAAGACGCTATTGCTACTGGCCTATTCTTGTATCGAAGGATTCAAGGATGACCAAATTTATGATCCGGGGATTTATAATACGACTCTTCAGTCACCCGAGGAAATCATTTTTTCGGCCAGCGCGGATGGTTCTACCTTGAGTATTTCCTGGCCGGTAGTCCCGGGAGCGGGAGGTTATGAGGTTACGATCCTGGTGGTGGATGATCCGGAAAATCCGGACACCCTTCGCCACTACGACCACCTGGATTATACTTCCACTTCTGTGGAATTCATGGACGATACCAAGTATGAAGCGGTTGTACGGTCGCTAGGAAACGAAAGATATAATAACAAAGAAGCCCAGGAAGCCACCGTTGAAGAATACGATACGCTCGTGGAAACCTACAAAATCATAGAGTCCGGAAAGGATCTGGCCGAATATTTCAAAACTTTTGTATTCCCCGACAAATCCGAATGGGAATACGACGAAATAGTTCTGGAATTGGAAAAAGACGGAGTCTACACCCTGAACAGTCCTTTAGATTTGATTTCCAACGATCAGTTTAGCTATATCACCCTGCGGGGAGATAAGGTGTATCATCCCACCGTTACGCTGGGGGAAAAGGGAGAGTTGAATACAAACATCGGAGGAATAAAATTAAAATTTATCGATTTTGATTGTACCGCAACCGGTTCCTCCTCCCCTTTCATCCGGTTGACCGATGATTTCAACGAAAAAATTATCAGTTCCGAGGGATATTATGTACTGCATCCGATCGCTCTGACCGGATGTAACTTCACCAGCGTGAACGGGTATTTCATTTATGGCAACAGTTACAAATACTGTGTGAACTTCCTTGCCTTTACCGATTGCCAGGTAGAATTGAATTCGACTCAGGAGATTATGAGTGTCACTTCCGGCTTCATCAACAACCTGACCATGCAAAACTGTACGTTCTATAACCTGAAAACTTCTTCCAATCGTTTCCTACGTTTTGCCAATAATACCCGTCCGGCCTATGCCGACGAAGGTTCGGGAGTATACAATTACCACAACAATACCTTCGTCAATATCGCCACCAATACACAATGGCATAACGGGGGTATGGGATATAACACCGTCACCGTAAATTCATCCTACAATATCTTTTTTGAAACGGCTACCGGAAACGTTTCCCGCTACATGTCGTTCAACAGTACCAATCCCATCCGGAATTACTCTTTCAACTGTTACTGGTTCGACAAGAAACCGGCCGAGCAATCCGGAAACGGACACGATCAAAGTTCGACCATTGTGACCGTAGACCCAGGTCTTTCTCTGGATGATTTGGAAACCGGCGTTTTTGTTCCCTCTCAGGCCATGATCGATTTAAAAATGGGAGATCCGCGTTGGTGGGATTACGAGGAAAACTAAATGATGATTAAAATTAAAAGATAATGAATAAAATATACTTTATTCTACTACTTTGCCTCGGATTGCTGACGGCATGGACTACGACAGCACAGGCACAGAATCAGACCGTTAGCGGGATTGTCGTTTCGGAGGACGGAAAACCGGTAATCGGTGCCTCGGTAACTGTTCCGGGCACGACCATCGGTGTATCGACAGGTATCGACGGCAGTTTTTCCCTGTCGGTTCCCGCTCATTCGAAACTGGAAGTTTCTTTTGTCGGTTATGTTCCGCAAACTATCAGCGATTTGAGCGTAACGCGGATCGTTTTACGAGAAGATTTACTGGAGTTGGAAGCCGCAGTAGTGGTTGGATACGGGGTGCAAAAAGCCAAGCACCTTACCGGAGCCGTCGCTACGGTAGATCCGGAAGATATTAAAGATTTCGCAACCGGAGACCTGGCTTCCTCTTTGGTCGGAATGGTACCGGGTTTGGGGGTTAGCGGAGGATTTACCAGACCGGGTACGGCTGCCACATTGACCGTGCGCCAGGCATCCGCAGCCAACTCCATTACGACCAGCCATGAGAGCGGTAATTCTCCTTTGTACATTATCGACGACTACGTGGCCGATGAAGATACCTTTAATAACCTGAATCCGAATGAAATCGAGACTATTACCATATTGAAAGATGCCTCGGCTGCCGTTTACGGAGTTCGGGATGCGCAAGGGGTGGTTTTGATCACCACGAAAAAAGGACAGATCGGCGCGCCGAAGATTTCTTACCAAGGTCAATTCGGTTTCACGGATGAAATCAAACGAGCCAAAATGCTGAACGCGTACGATTACGGAGTGCTTTGGAATACCCTGTCCGCAGGAAATACGGTCCGGGACACCGATTTCGACGACTCTCGAGATCTCTTTCAGTACGAAGAGCTGTAAGCGATGAAACAGTTGAACTTCGATCCCCTGGACAGGGAATGGAAAATTGGATTCACCCAGCGCCATAGCATCAATATCAGCGGAGGTACGGAAAAAGCGACCTATTTCGGTAGCATATCCTATTTCAACCAGGACGGTAATATAGGAAAACTGGACTATGACCGTTGGAATTACCGGGCCGGAATGACTACAAAAATCGGAGATTGGTTTAAAGCCAACCTGGCCGTATCGGGAAGCTATGGAAATCAAACCAATGCCCTGAACAAACTGGGAGGTTCCAATGCGGAAACCGATTATAATGTGCTGTTGACCCATCCCCGCTATATCCCGGAATATGTGGACGGCAAGCCGATTATGAGTCTAGGTGTTTCCAATACCGAGAAAAACAAGGTACAGCTCTATAACTACGATGCGGCCCAAAAAGCTTTCAGCTATACGACCAATAATCCACAAAACATGAATATCAACATGTCTTTGGAACATGATTTCGGCTGGAGCTCTATTTTATCCGGATTAAAAATGAAGGTCTCCTATTCCAAGACGGTGAATACCAGTAAAAACAATGAATTGGCCACCGAATATACGCTCTATCAAATGTTGGAGCGCGGTTCGGCAGGCCTGGGCTTAGAGCATGGACATCTCTATACGGGTAGCGACATAAACCTGTCCGAAACTAATTTTGTCTCGCGGACAGTTTCCTTGGGATCGAACAGCGGCGAAGGAGAAAGTTATCTCCGTAGATCGATGAGCCGTTCGGATAGCTACCAATTGAATTTTACGGCCAATTATGCCCGCACTTTCGGTCTGCACTCGGTAAGCGGACTGTTTACGATTGAAAAAGCGGAAAGCGAGTCGGAAAATTTGTGGGGTCAGGTTCAGGATCCTTATATATTTACCGACGGACAATCTTCTTCCGGTCAGGGAGAACAGACCACAGCCTTCGGCCGAAGTGAAAGCGGAATGTTATCCTATGTGGGTCGTTTGAATTACATCTACAACGACCGGTATATCTTCGAATTCCTGTTGCGCGCAGACGCCTCCACCCGTTTTGCTCCGGCCAATTATTGGGGCATTTTCCCCTCTTTCTCTGCGGGCTGGGTGATTTCCCAGGAAGATTGGTTCAATGTCAGAGGAATCGATTTTTTGAAATTCCGCGGATCCTGGGGTATTACCGGTAAAGACAATATCGATGCCTGGGGGTGGTTGCAGTTGTACGGAGTGAACAGTTACAATGGAGCTGTTTTCGGAACCTCTTCTTCCAACTACAAAGGCTCTGGCATTACCATGTCCGAGGCACCGAACCCGGATGCGCACTGGGACAAAAGTTACAAAACCAATTTCGGTATCGACCTGCGTACCATTCGCAATCGCCTTTCGGTGACATTCGACGCGTACTATGACATGGGCCGGGACATGTTTGCCGACCGTAAAGGGGTACGTCCCAGCACATTAGGAACCCAAACCGTTCCTGAAAACTACGGTGAAATGGATCTGTGGGGAGTGGAGCTGTCCGTAGGCTGGAAAGATCGGATCGGATCGGATTTTTCCTACCACATTACGGTAAACAGTAGTTACAACGACAATAAAGTCAAAAAACAGTATTGGAGCGACGCAATCGATATCGATAAAGTCCACCCCAATCAACGTACCGATACAGGTATATGGGGTCTGGAATGTTTGGGTATTTTCCGGGATTATCAGCAAATCCAGGAATATTTCGCCGAAACCGGAATTACGAATTACCTCGGGCTCACTCCGGAAGCGGTTCATCCGGGTATGTTGATTTACCGGGATGTACGCGGGAATCAAAATCAGGAAACCGGAGAATTCGATCCCAACCCTAACAGAGAAATACACAAAGACTACGACATGATTCGCATCTCCAAACGGAGCAGCAATCCCTACGGTTTCAGTATGAATTTCGGCGGATCGTGGAAAAACTTGTCTTTGCGGGCGCAATTGTCGGTGAGCTGGGGAAGCTATACCATGCTCGGTTCCAATATGCGGACCATTACCAATCTGGTTGGTGACAACCAAGGATGGAAAAACCTGGAATTTATCAATGCTCCGGCTTATTGGGCCAACAACACCTTCAGTTATGCGGATGTATACGATGCGCAGGGTAAATTGGTCGCTCCGGCTAATCGGAATGCCAAATATCCCAGTTTGCGGTACAATGATATCAACAATCGGAATTCGACTTTCTGGACCGTTAGCGGTACGCGGGTGACACTGAATAACCTTACCTTGGCTTATTCGCTTCCCTCGGAATTGGTGAGTAAAATCGGTATTGCCAGCTGTCGGATCAATGTAACCGGACAAAATTTATTGAGCTTCTATAATCCGTATCCGGGTAATTTTATCGATCCGCAATCCGGTTACGGAAGCTATCCCAAGCTTCGCCAGTTTAATGTGGGGGTTAATGTTTCATTCTAAAATGAGGACTAATGTATATAAAATTAAATAAAACAGGTTTGATTCTTTCCCTGGCGTCCCTGGCTTTTGTAGCCGGATGTAGCG
>JAJQAW010000135.1:4592-4871 GCA_021203585.1 Rikenellaceae bacterium | reverse complement strand
AAATTACCCGTCACCACAAAGAGCCCCGGATCCAAATCCCCGGTCACATAAGCATTTACACTGGTGAACAGACTTTTTTCTTTCACCAACCTCTGGTACATCCGCGAAGAGTTGCCGTTAGAAAGCAAGTCCGAAACCACATCGCAAACGGCAAATTCGCGGCTGGTCCGAGCGCCGATATGAAAAGCGATCATGATTACCGTGGCCGGAACCTGGCGAATGACTTCCAGCCGGCGCCTTTCGGATTGTTGAGGTTCTTCCGGAATTGAAGCGGTGAAT
>JAJQAW010000135.1:0-4582 GCA_021203585.1 Rikenellaceae bacterium | reverse complement strand
CACGTCCTTTCGGAATATCGCCGAACCATTTTGCCGCCAGGCGGAATACCTCGTCCGGCTCCAAATCGGCCGCTACGGTAAGAATGGCATTATCCGGATTGTAATACCTTCGGTAAAACGCCTTTACCTCGCTCATGGTGGCGTGTAGGATATGTTCCGGTGTCGTACCGATCGTGGGCCACCGATAGGGATACTTCTGGTATACCAAAGGCCGAAGCAACAACCACAAATCGCCATACGGTTGATTCAGGTAGCGCTGATTGAACTCTTCGACCACTACCTTACGCTGCACTTCCAGGCTTTTTTCATTGAATGCCAACTGGAGCATCCGGTCGGATTCCAGCCACAACGCCGTTTCGATATTCTCTTTGGGCAGGGTGATGTAATAATCCGTATAATCGTTATTGGTGAAAGCGTTGTTTTCACCTGCAGCCAACTGCACGTGCAAGTCATAATCCGGAATGTTCACGCTTCCTCCGAACATCAAATGTTCGAACAAGTGAGCAAATCCGGTCCGGTCCGGACTTTCATTTCTGGCCCCTACTTTATACAACACATTTACGGCCGCCATGGGAGTCGATACATCCCGATGTGCGATCACGGTGAGCCCGTTGGGGAGCGTTTCTTTTTGATAGTCTATCATGTGTTCCTCGCTTTTTCTTCTTTCCGAAGCGGACTCTCCAGGTCGATCTGGCCGGTTTGTCCCATTAATTTACGCACCTGCGCCGCACGCCGATTCATATAACTCGAAGGCGCGCTGATATCCATCCTTCTCGGACTGGGCAGAACGGTGGCGATCATCGCAGCCTCGTAGCGGTTCAAATCCGATGCCGGTTTTTGATAAAATTTTCGGGCGGTGGCCTCCGCTCCGTATACATTGGGATGGGTCTCGATGACATTCAGATAGACTTCCATGATCCGTTTCTTGTTCCACAATAGCTCGATCCAAAAGGTAAACCAGGTTTCAAGCCCTTTTCGGAACCAGGTACGGCGCGGAAAACAAAAAACGTTTTTTGCTGTCTGCTGGGAGATGGTACTGGCGCCGCGAACTCTCCCCTTTTCCTTGTTTTCCTCCATAGCTTTTCGAATGGCCTCGAAGTCGAACCCGCGGTGCTTCATAAAATTCGCATCTTCGGTAGAGATTACGGCTGTAACCAGGTCCGGAGATATGGACCGAAGGGGCACCCATCGGGATAAAAGAGGATAATCCTGCTGCTGTGTTTTCCGGTTTTCATTCAAGGCGATTCTTTTCAACGGAGTGAAAGAAACCGGGATAAATCGGAGAAAAGTAACTGAAACTACCGTAAAAACGAAGAAAAAAATGGTACCATATACCACTAACCGCCCCAGGTATTTCATGTTCGGTTAATTTCTCACATCTGCCATCAAATAAATCCCATGAGCACGGTCATGCAGGGTCGTCTGGACCAGAATATGTTTGAATTGAATGCCGCTTTGCCCCTGGGAATCATAGGTTATGGTAACAGTCCCTGTCTCTCCGGGCTTAATCGGCTGCGGATCGTGTTCGGCCGAAGCGCACCCGCAACCGGTGTAAACCCGTTGGATGACCATGACCGCCGTATCCGTGTTATGAATACCGATCTTGTACTGCACGACCTCGCCTTCCTTCAAGATTCCCATATCCAGGGTATCGCGCCATTGTTTTTGCATGTTTTCGGAACTCAAATCGATCACTTGCTGATAATTCCCCGTATCTTCGTTTTTCTTTTTGTTGTTGGTTCCGCACGATGCGATCGAACATACAATCAATCCTAAAATAAGAATTTTTTTCATGGTCCTGCTTTTTTTATTCAACTAAACCTCGTCCTTCTTTTCTGATCTTGCCGTCATTTTTGAGCGCTTCTACGATCTTATCCAACACTCCATTGATAAAGGTACTGCTGGCCGGAGTGGAATAATATTTAGCGATCTCGATATATTCATCCAAGGTGACTTTCACCGGAATCGTTGGGAAGTTGACCAGTTCGGCAATGGTAGCCAACATAATGATCCGGTCCATATAAGCGATTCGTTCCAAGTCCCAGTTTTGGGTATAAGAGTCAATGTATTGAAAATATTCCTCGTTGTTGACCAGCGCCCGCCGGAAAAGTTCGATGGCAAATTGCCGGTCTTCGTCCTGCCTGAATTTCGGCAAGATGGGTATATCCGCTTGAGATGCCCGCATATCCTGCAGGGTTTTTACAGCCATAATCAACGCGAACCCGATATCGTCGGCCCAAAAAATGGATTGTTCCTCCACCACGTCCGCCAAAGCTTCCAGGTCTTCCAATTCCTGGATGAAAAATTCGGCTGCAACCCGCGCGTCATCGACATAATCGTTTTTGCCGTTTTTCATGTAGGATTGATAATAATCCCGTTGAATGAGATTATTGTAAATTTTTTTAATCAGTTCGGGATAATTGGTCCAGCCCAGTTTTTGGGCCGTAAGGTAATCCAGCAGTTTGTCGCTTCCCGCAATTTGCAACACCGCCCGGTTGTTGACGAATTTAAGATTCGGATGCAGGTCTTCCTGAGTCGGAAGCATTTTTTTGCGTCCCAGTTCGATCCGGTGTTCCGCATACCGTTGAACGTCGACTATCAGGTAAAGCAGCAGGTGGTAAAGCCGATAGGTTTTATCAATACTGAACAGCAGATTTTTTTCGGATACGATCAGAGAGTCGCTCTCCGACTTGAAGTGTGCATAAAGGGCTTTGATAACCTTGATACGAAGTAATCTTCGACTTAACATGTCAATGAAACGATTTTATGCAGGCAAAGATAATCCGATTTTCCGAGTTGTCAATCTTCAGCTGCCGTTATCTCGCTTTTTTTACCGTATATTTGCACCAAACCGAATACACATGAGAACATACGATGTAGTGGTCGTTGGTGCAGGAGCAGCGGGATTGATGGCTGCGGGTACGGCTGCTTCTCAAGGGTTCCGGACACTCTTGATCGAGAAGATGGAAAAACCGGCCCGCAAGGTCCGCATCACCGGCAAAGGGCGGTGCAATCTGACCAATGCCAAACCCCTGGACCAGTTGCTTGAAAAAGTGCGGGTCAACCGTCCTTTCGCCTGGGATTTTCTCCGTTTTTTTAGCAATATACGTACGATAGAATTTTTTAAGAAGAACGGATTACCGTTGATCACAGAACGCGGGGATCGGGTTTTTCCAGCTTCTGGTAACGCCGGTGATGTGGCCAATGCGCTCGAAAAATATGCCCGCAAACAGGATGCGGAGGTGGAATGCCATACATCGGCCGTCCGATTGGAAACCGAAAACGGACAAATCGCATCTATCACCGTTCGCAACAAAAAGCAACGCCTGGAAACCATCCGGACCGATCATGTGATTATCGCCACCGGTGGAGTTTCCTATCCGGCCACCGGTTCGACCGGAGACGGTTATACATTGGCACATGCCCTGGGGCATAGAATCGTAGAAGTTCGACCTTCTCTGGTACCGCTGGAAATCGAAACCGCGCCCGATGAAGAGCTGGCCGGTCTGTTCCTTAAAAATGTAGCACTCAGCTTAAAGATTGACGGAAAAACCGAAGCGAAAGAGTTCGGTGAGATCGATTTTTTCGATCACGGAATTATCGGCGGAGCGGTCATTCTACGAATTAGCCGCGATGCGGTCGACGCACTGATCGACGAAAAAACGGTTATGATCGAACTCGACCTCAAATCGGCACTATCTCCAGAACAACTCCTGGCCCGCATCGATCGGGAGTTATCGCAACTGGAAGAAGGGGCTCCCCTGCGGGATCTTCTACGCAAACTCGTACCGATGAAACTGGTGCTTCCCCTGGCCAAGCGGGCTGGAATGAAACCGACGGACCCCGCGCAACAACTGACACAAGAGGGAAAAGCGACCCTGGTCGATCGGTTGAAACACTACCGGTTCACAGTCACGGATTACCGCCCTTTCGAAGAGGCCATCGTTACAGCCGGAGGGGTGGATGTCACGCAGGTCGATTCGGCAACCATGCAATCGACCCTCATTAAAGGTCTCTATTTTGCAGGAGAAGTGTTGGATGTGGATGCCAATACGGGCGGATACAACTTACAGTTGGCTTTTTCTTCGGGAAGATTGGCCGGCATGCTAAAAAAATAAACTGGAAATGAAAATTTACACCAAAACGGGAGACGGAGGAACCACCTCCCTGATCGGAGGGAAACGGGTCGGTAAAAACCATCCCCGCGTGGAAGCTTACGGTTCGGTCGATGAACTTATGGCGCATCTGGGATACCTGAGAGATTCACTGGATGAAAGAGAGCAAGAAGAGACCCGGGAAGAATTGCTTCAAATCCTCCATACACTGATGAACGTCGCTTCCAACCTGGCTTGCGAAGGGGATTCGGTCAAAAATCTTCCTAAAATCTCCGACCGGGAAATACGATACCTGGAAGAGGCGATTGACCGGATGCAAGGAGACCTTCCGGCCATCGATAAATTCACATTGCCCGGGGGGCATCCCTTAGTTTCACTGGCACACATCGGCCGAACGGTATGCCGGCGTGCCGAAAGAAATGCAGCAGCGATAGACTGCGACCAGGAACAACACGTAAAATCCCAGG
>JAJQAW010000339.1 GCA_021203585.1 Rikenellaceae bacterium | reverse complement strand
ACCGGGGTCGGTACGTTCATCAATAAGACGGAATATCGGCCGCCTCGTAGGGACTGTGCACCGCGTAGGCATCGTCCTTTTTAATCAGCAGCCAGTTTTTGTCCTTACCGTCCATTCCGGTGCGTACCAAGGCGAAAAGTCCTTTCAGTTTTCTGCCGTGGAGTTTAAATTCCAGGATGCCGTGATCGATGGCCTCGGCGATATTCCGGTATTTTTCGATGTAGGTATACGTTCCGCTATCCCAGATTTCCACCGTTCCCGCTCCGTAATTGCCTTCGGGAATGATTCCTTCGAAATGGCCGTAATCCAGTGGATGATCTTCCACCTGGACGGCCAGCCGTTTCTCCTTCGGATTCATCGACGGTCCTTTGGGCACGGCCCAGCTTTTGAGTACCCCGTCCGCCTCCAGCCGGAAATCGAAATGCAGGTGGCTGGCCTCATGCCTTTGTACGACAAAAACCGGTTCTTTGCCGGACGAATCTTTCACTTCGGCACCCGGTTCGGGAGTCGCGTCGAACTTTCGTTTTTCCTGGTATTCCTTTAAGCTCATAACAGCGGTTTTTAAGCGTTTTGCATACCGCCGTCCACACCGAAGACCCCGCAGGTGACGTAGCTCGCCTCTTCCGAAGCCAAATAGACATAAATTCCGGCGATTTCGTAAGGTTGAGCCGCTCGGTTCATGATGCAGGCCGATCCGTGATCCGGGATATCTTCTTCGAGTAATCCCCCGGATACTTCCAACGGTGTCCAGGTGGATCCGGGACAGACCGTATTGACGCGAATGCCCTTTTCGATCAACTCTTTGGCCATGGCCTTACTCAATCCGACCACAGCGAATTTCGAGGAGGCGTATTCCATCAGTTTGGCTGCCGATTTGAAATATTCGGAAGAAGAAGTAAAAATAATCGAAGAACCGGCCGGTAGGTAATCGTAAGCCTATTGAACCATCCAAAACGGTGAAAAAACGTTGACGGTAAAAGTGTCGAGCAATTGTTCGGTGGAGACCTCGGTCAATTTTTTATTGGCCGTTTGAACCCCTGCGTTCAGGACCATCACATCCAATCCGCCCAGTTGCTCGATGGCGTCCCGCACAATTTGCCGAGAGGTAGCTTCCCGGCGAATATCTCCGGGAAGCAAGACCAACTGGAGACCTTCCCGTTCCAACAGTTCTTTCAGCGAATCGGCATCTTCGCTCTCCTGGCAAAGGTAACTGATAACCACTCGGGCACCTTGCCGGGCAAAAGCCAGGGCTACGGCGCGCCCGATTCCCGAATCTCCTCCGGTTATCAGCGCACGTCTGCCCCTAAGCCGTCCGCCTCCCTGGTACCAGGCCTCTCCGCAATCCGGTAACGGTTTCATTTGCGCCTGGATACCGGGAGGTTCCTGAAGCTGTACTTCATAATTTTCCGGCAACCCTCTTCGATCTCGGGGATCGGTCATCCGGTCGAATTTATTATTTTCCATGGCGGTACGTTTACACGGTGAAAAGGAGGGAAAGGAGCCGCACTCCTCTCCCTATAAATTACTCTTCGGCAGCCAGTTCGTTGATGTAATTCTCGGCGATCTGGGTCAACGTGACGTCCGTGCGTTTTTCGTTATCCAGAATCTTTTCCAATTCGGTGCGGATGTCCGGGCGCTGCATATGCGTGGCAAAAATGCGGAGGGTACCATAGGTGGCAATTTCATAATGTTCCGCTTTCTGGGCGGCTAAAATCAGCGCGGCATCCCGAGTATAACTATCGGTTTCGGTCTTGTGAATGATTTTTTCCGCCTCTTTGATGATACTCCGCATGGCGTCGCATTTCTTCTCTTTGGGTTCCTCTTCCAAAAGCCGGAACACTTTTTCCACCGTTTGGATATGCCATTCGGTATCTTTAATGTGTTTGCTGAAGGCCCCTGCGAGCATTTGACTGGTCGCAGCCTGTTCCAATTTTTGCAGGGCCTCGTGGAGCTATTTCTCCGCCCAATAAATGTCCTGTAATTCTCCTACAAAGAATTCCCGGAACTCGGTTCCGGTCATCGCATCGGCAAATTCTGTTTTCATCATCGTTTTTTTTAATCGTTACTACTTATTCTATACTGTATGGTAAATTACCACGGTGGGTCTTAAGCGTGAATCCCGAACGCAAATCCGACCAGGGCGGTAAACATCATTGACATCGTTCCCCAGAAGCTGATTCGGGCGACCGACGGTCCGATCCGGCACCCTCCCAAACGGGCGGCGGCAGCTCCGGTCAGCATCAAAAATACAATGGCCAACAGGTACTGAATCAGGATCATCCCCTGCAAAGGAGCGAAAAGAGCGACCGACAAAGGCATGATTCCACCGGCAACAAAGGAGGCGGCCGAAGCGAATGCAGCTTGCAAGGGTCTGGGACGGGTCATTTCATGAATTCCCAACTCATCCCGCGCATGGGCCTCTAACGCGTCGTGCCGGTACAACTCCAAAGCCACCTGACGGGCCAGTTCCCGGGATAGTCCGCGCTGCCGGTAGATTTCCGCCAATTTTTCCAATTCTTCCTCGGGCGAAACTTTCAAAGCCATCTCCTGGCGTTGTAAATCGCTTTTTTCCACATCCGTTTGCGAACAAACCGAAACGTATTCTCCGGCTGCCATGGAGGTCGAACCGGCCACCAAACCGGCCAGGGCAGAGAGTACGATGGCATATCGGGGCGCGCCTGCCGCGGCGATACCGATCACCAGGCTGGTGGTTGACAATATGCCGTCGTTGGCTCCGAGCACCGCGGCACGCAGCCAGTTCGCACGACTGGTATACTGTTTCTTCTGGTTCATCACAATTCTCCCCACTCTACGGTCGGGCTCATGTTTAACTACCAAAATCGTGCCTGGAGACGTCTCTGGCAAGTTATTTGCGTGAGTTTACCAGCAATCCGGTAGGTTAGCGAACACAAAACCAGAGTAGGCGAACAAAAATTCCGATACCGGTTGCATCAGTAATTAATTATTTAAAATTCGATTTATTATGTTTTATCATGTAAAGGAATTACAGTTCAACGCACGCGTATCGAAACCCGATCCGCGCTTTGCCCGGCTGCTGCTCGAACAATTCGGGGGCGGAAACGGGGAATTGAAAGCCGCCATACAGTATTTCGTACAGGCCTTCAGCTGCAAAAACCCCTATCCGGATAAGTACGATATGTTGATGGACATCGCGGCCGAAGAGTTCAGCCACCTGGAAATCGTCGGGGCGACGATCAAAATGCTGCTTACCGGCGTAGACGGCGAAATGAAAAACGCCGTAGAAAATTCGTACCTGGGAGATATGATGGAAGGCAACGCCGTGAAAGAAAATATGATCCACCAGGCGTTGTTTTACCCGCAATTCGACGTATTGACGGCCGGCGGCCCGACGGTAACGGACAGCAACGGTGTACCCTGGAGCGGTGCGTATGTGAACGCCAACAGTGATCTGACGGTAGACCTCCGTTCGAATATCGCGGCCGAATCCCGCGCTAAAATCGTGTACGAATACCTGTTGAAGTTTACGGACGACCCGGATGTCAGAGAAACCCTGAAGTTCCTGATGACCCGCGAGATCACCCACTTCCAGCAATTCGAAGCCGCGCTGGATACCATCCAACCGAACTTCCCTCCGGGAGTACTGCAGGAAGACCCGCGCTACGGCAACCTGTATTTCAACATGTCGCAGGGGGAAGATGCCCAGGGCCCGTGGAATGAAGGGACCAGCACCCGCACCAACGAGCCGTGGAACCGGATCGACGACGTGCTGGAATTCGTGACCGAAACGAACGGATTGAAAGAGCTGGATCCCGACCCGGATGTAATGGCCATGGAACAGGCCGAGAAAAAATCGCGGCAGCTGGCCAAAGAGCGGAGCAAAGAAATTAATTCCGCTACGCCTAAAAAAGACATCCAATGGAGTGAATATACCTGCAAGGAAACTGTGTAATCACGTCGATGTAATTCTTGATTATAAAAAGGCAATGCCGGTGCATTGCCTTTTTTAGTTTAAAATTAGTGATTGCGGTCCGAATCCGTATGAAGCATATACTTAATTTTATTTGCAACCACACCGTAAAACTTTAAATTCCCTAATGAAATATATTTTACAATGAAATGGGAGGATCTC
Organism: Rikenellaceae bacterium; assembly: GCA_021203585.1. Taxonomy (GTDB): domain Bacteria; phylum Bacteroidota; class Bacteroidia; order Bacteroidales; family Rikenellaceae; genus JAJQAW01. The sequence continues at coordinate 778 of JAJQAW010000339.1, read as the reverse complement.
CGGTGATTTATTCAAACACGACTACCCGGCCGTCGGTAGAAGTATAAGTAATCTCATGGTATTTCACTCCATAGTTAAATCCTAAATCAAAAAATGCGACATAATACCCATCGGCAGTAACTTCAAAAGTATCCGCCCGGGAATTGTTCGAATACGGGCTATCCAACCAATCCAGTTTGACCGTATAAATACCGGGTGTCAACCAAATGGTTGATCCTCCGATTAATGGGTATTGATATTTGTGGTTGTGAAAGTGATCCTCATGGTTAGCTCTGAAACGTACCCAATAAGGCCAATCTTCCCATTGATCCCAGGTTTTGTAGAGCACCTGTCCGTTTTCATTTTCCAGGGAAACAGCTAAATAAATGTAGGTAATATGATCCGCAGTAATGGTCATTGACCCCAAAGATATTTCCAATTCATACTGTTGGGACCTGGTAGTTACCAAAGAGGCAAAAGAACACAAAAAGAAGGCCATAGCGGCACGCAATAAAAATGTCTTCAACTTAATTATCTATTTTAGTATTCAATGTTAATATAATAAAAATAATTTTATATTCACACCAAGGTACTTTTGCAAGTCATTATTTCTATGGAATCAATTAAAAAAAATTATCACAAAATTGACATTTGCCCATAAAAGAAAATGCCGTAATTGAGTGAATACAATAAATAGTAGGTGAATCTGGTAAAATATTATATATTTATAAATGAATTGAAATTTAACCTAAAACAAAGCTTAAAAATGAAAAGAAAATTATTCCGAACAACTCTCCTC
>JAJQAW010000400.1 GCA_021203585.1 Rikenellaceae bacterium | reverse complement strand
GCTTTAGAGATCGTTGTGGCTACTTTACCGCCTCCGTGTACCAGAATTTTATCGCCTTCCAAGGAGGCAAAATCCCGTAAAAAGCGGTCCAGTTTTTCCGAGTTATCGACAATGTTTCCACCGATTTTAACAACTTTCATGGTCTTTTTATCTGCTTTTTAACAGGTTATTAACAGCGCTATCAACCGTTAATCGGCCGGTTCGGCCAGCAATTTGTGGAAGGCTTTCAGGAAAATATCCGCCTGTTCTTTTGTCAAATTGAGCGGAGGGAGAATACGGACCGTATTTTTGTTTCCTGAGCCGCTCACGAAAATATGCTCCTGCAGCAGCATTTTTTTACGCAGGGCGGCCGACTCGTAAGGCAGTTCGATTCCGATCATCAGCCCTTTTCCCCGGACTTGCTTGGCCTGCGGGATTTTTTGGAGCTCTTGGATCAGGTAATCCCCCATTCGTGCGGCGTTTTCCATCAAATTTTCCTGTTGCATTACTTCGGCTACGGCAATGGCAGCGGCACAAGCCAGGTGGTTGCCGCCGAAAGTGGTGCCCAACATGCCGTATTTGGGGGTGAATTTCGGAGCTATGGCGATGGCTCCGATCGGGAATCCGTTGCCGATTCCTTTGGCCATGGAATAAATATCGGCATCTACGCCTGCCCAGTTGTGCGAGTAGTAAGTTCCGGTCCTTCCGCAGCCGCATTGTACGGCATCGGCCACGTACACTGCTCCGTACCGATCGCAGAGGGTTCTGATTGTTCGAAGAAAGTTTTCATGGGCGGGTATGATTCCGGCCACCCCCTGGATCCCTTCCACGATGACCGCCGCGATTTGGTCGGGGTATTGGGCAAAGGTCTCTTCCAGCGCGCTTTCGTCGTTGAGCGGGAGAAAGAGAACGTTTTCCGTTTCATTGACCGGGGCCACGATGTTCGGATTGTCGGTGGCGGCAACGGCCAACGAAGTTCTGCCGTGAAAAGAACCTTTGAAGGCGATCACTTTTTTTCTCCCGGTATGGAAAGAGGCGAGTTTAAGAGCATTTTCATTAGCCTCGGCGCCGGAGTTGCACAGAAATAACGCGTAGTCTTCTTTGCCGGACAATTTGCCGATCCGATCAGCCAATTCCTGTTGCAGGCCGATGATGACGGAATTGGAATAAAAGCCGATCCGATTCAATTGTTCGGTAATGGTTTTCACATAGTGCGGGTGGGTATGGCCGATGGAGATGACGGCGTGACCTCCGTACATATCGAGGTATTTCGTTCCCTGAGTATCCCAAATCCAGGCTCCTTCAGCCCTTTGCAGGTCGATATCGTACACCGGGTAAACGTCGAACATGTTCATATCATTGTTGTTTAAGAATTACAAAATAACTTTCGTGCAAACCCAGCACAAAAGTTTTTGGTGTCGCTTTTTTCAACCGACGCCAAACCGAGCGCGGAGTGGAAAGTTGTTTACAGACTCCGCCGAGGTGCAAAGGAGGAGCCCCGAAGGGGAACCTTAAGGCGACGAATTGCGGCGCTTTCTAAAAGCGCCAGTTCTAGCCGGTATCGACCCGGCAGGGCGCGGTGGCCAATCGTCAAAACGAGATGCATGCATCTCGCCGCGCGCGGGCCAATAAATCCGAGCGAGGTACGAGCGAGCCTAAAGCACGTTCTGTCAATTTTTCGGCCGTTCCGGCCGAGTTGGCCATCATTGGCGATTTGCACCCCCGGAAACGCCTAGAACGCCGCCGCCTTCAGGCGCAGCCCGGCTGTCTCATCCAATCCGAACATCAAATTAAGGTTCTGCACCGCTTGTCCGCTGGCCCCCTTCAGTAGATTGTCGATCACGCTGGTAATTACAAGCTTATTTCCGTGCTTCTCCAGTGCGAGCAAGCACTTATTCGTGTTCACCGCCTGTTTGAGGTGAATCGGTTTGTCGCTGACATGCGTAAATTTCGCATCTCGGTAGTATTCTTTATACAGGGCAGTCGCTTCCTCCAGGCTCCCGTCGAATTCGGTATACATGGAGGCAAAAATACCTCGTGTAAAATCTCCCCGATAGGGAACAAAATGAATGGCATGATCGAAGGAAGGCTGTAGCCCGCGGATCGACTGACCGATTTCATTCAAATGCTGATGCTCAAACGTTTTATAGACAGATAGGTTATTCGCCCGCCAACTAAAATGCGTGGTGGAGGAAAGAGCCTGTCCCGCACCGGTGGAACCGGTAGTAGCCGAAATATGCACCTCGCTTTTCAACAGTCCGGCAGCAGCCAGCGGCAGCAGACCCAGTTGCAAGCAGGTGGCAAAGCATCCCGGATTGGCAACCGCGTTGGCGGTACGGATCGCCTGGCGGTTCATCTCCGGTAGTCCGTAAACAAATTGATGGTTGGCACTGGAAGTCCGGGCATTCAACCGGAAATCCTGACTGAGATCGACCACCTTGACGTGGGCCGGAATTTCGTTTTCCTCCATAAATTTCACCGCCGCATGATGACCGACACACAAAATCATGGCATCCACTTGGTAGGAAATCTCGTCGGTGAATTTCACCTCCGTATCCCCGAGCAGGTCGGTATGAACTTCATACAGGAAATTCCCCGCATTGCTGTTGCTGTGAACATAGGTCAGTTCTACTTCCGGGTGATGCAGGAGTATACGGATGGCTTCTCCTCCGGTGTAGCCCGCTCCGCCTATGACGGCTGTTTTTATTTTTTTCATCGTTTCAATTCTTTTTGACCTGCTCCAGAGCTCGCTCGTGCGAGTCCAGCCACATGAACCGGCTGGAACTGCGCCTTTAAAGTTCTCCTTCGGAGTTCCTGCTGGACTTTGCCAAACCGGCTTTTAAACTGCTCTCGGTTTGGCGTCGGTTATAAAAAGGCGCCCTAAAAACTTTGAACTGGCCGCCTCGGCTCGATCTTCGCAGTTATTCTTCGTCGTTGATCCGTGTGTAGAGCGAAGTCTGCAAACCGAATATTTTCGTGAAACCCTTCACATCCTCTCCGGTCCAGTGAGCCATCGTCTCCCCGTACGCACCGAACTTGCTCGACATCAAATCATGCTTGCTGGAAATCCCGATCACCTCGAACCGGTAGGGATAAAGCTCAACATAAACCTCTCCCGATACATTCTTCTGACTGCTCTCCAACATCGCCTCCATATCCCGCATGACCGGATCGTAATACTGACCTTCATGCAGGTAGTTTCCATAAAAACTGGAAATCTGGTCCTTCCAAAACAACTGCCATTTGGTCAGCGTATGCTTCTCCAGCATATGATGCGCCTTGATGATAATCATCGGAGCGGCTGCCTCGAAACCTACGCGCCCCTTGATTCCGATGATCGTATCTCCGACATGCATCCCGCGCCCCACGGCGAACGGTGCGGCAAGGGCCTGCAAGGCCTGAATCCCTTTTACCCGGTCCTCGTACGGCTGGCCGTCGATGGCGGTCATTTCTCCCTTCTCGAAGGTCAGAACCACCCGGCGCGATGCCTCTTTGGCCGTCATTTGGCTCGGATAAGCCTCTTCCGGCAAGGTTTCCGAGGAGGTCAGTGTCTCTTTCCCGCCGACGGAAGTTCCCCATATCCCCTGGTTGATGGAATATTCCGCTGTTTTGAAATCGATGTCGCCCCCGTGTGCGCGCAGGTATTCGCGCTCTGCCTCCCGGCTCAACCGTTTTTCACGAATCAGGGCGATTACCTCGATTTCCGGCGCGACGATATCGAAAATCATATCGAACCGCACCTGATCGTTGCCCGCACCCGTAGAACCGTGACAGATATAGTCTGCTCCGAGGTTCTTGGCGTACTGGGCGATGGCGGTGGCCTGAGAGATCCGCTCGGAACTGACCGAAATCGGATACGCTCCGTTTTTGAGCACATTCCCGAAGATCATGTATTTGATCGTCTCGTTGTAATACTGCTGCGAAACATCCAGCCGCACGTAATCCTTCACTCCCAAAGCCCAGGCACGGTCTTCGATTTTCTTCAACTCATCGGGTGAAAAACCGCCCGTATCGGCCAAGGCCGTATATACTTCCAGTCCCATTTCCTGAGCCAGATACACCGCGCAATACGAGGTATCCAGTCCGCCGCTAAAGGCCAATACAACTTTTTTGCTCATCGCTATTTTTCTTAATCGATTATTTAGTTTTCTCCGGGGTTATAATTCCGGATCGTCCGGTTTGTCGACCTTGGCCGCATCCACTGCCGGGTCGAACAGCATCGCCGTGCAAAGACAGTTATTCCGGTCCTTACTCTGCAAAATCGGGTAATTGACACAGCTTTCACACCCTTTCCAGAAATTGTCGTCGTGGGTCAGCTCATTATAGATTACCGGACGATAACCCAGTTCGCTGTTGATCTTCATGACCGGCAAACCGGTAGTCAACCCGAACAACTTGGCGCCCGGAAACTTTTTGAGCGACAGAAAGAAGGTTTTGGTCTTGATCGCCCGCGCCAAGCCCAGCTTTCGGTATTGCGGATTGATGATTAACCCGGAATTAACGACGTAAAGACCGTGTTCCCAGGTTTCGATATAACTGAATCCGGCCCAAGAGCGATCCTCCTTTTTAAGGGCGATCACGGCTTTTCCTTCCCGCATTTTCATGGCTACGTATTCCGGCGTGCGGCGTGCGATACCGGTACCGCGAGCCCGGGCCGAACTGGCCATTTCGTTGCAGATTTCTTCGGCGTACTTTGCGTGGGTTTCGTTGGCGACGAGTACGTCAAAATCGTTGATTGTCATTATTTTTCTGGTAAAAAATCGCAGGAATGCGACGACATTAAACTTGGTAAAAGGACGGCATCTACCGCCGCAAAAATCATTCCGGCCCGGAGCCGAAACACTATCGTCGTCGTCGTTCAATGGAGGGAACGGTACACCCGGTACAGCCCTGTGACTGTGCCCCGCTCCAAGTAATATTCCGCTGACTGTGCCC
>JAJQAW010000345.1 GCA_021203585.1 Rikenellaceae bacterium | reverse complement strand
GTATATCGTCTCGCATCAAGGGATCGAAGATCTTTCTCTCTGGTTTACCGGAAGACTGGCGGTCAACCTGAAAGTAGAGGTTCCGCAACGAATCATCGTCAGCAAAACCAAGACCACGGAATTTAAATCCTGGTTCATGCGCGGTCAATGAGCCGGGCAGTCCGGATGTATTGCCCAGCCAGCGGAGATTTTATCGATCGACGGTGTTTCTTTCACCGGCCGAGTGTAAGGATTTAAAGCAAATCCCTATATTTGTCACAGTTCAAACGAAAACAGCTGTACCTATGAAAAATTTGTTGCCCGCCATGTCTCTCTTAGCCCTGACGGCCCTCGTTGCGGCCGGCTGCACCGAAACCCAGAGACCGTCTCTGCAAGAACTGCAGATCGACCCGAGCCTGACCGAAGCGGAAAAAATCGCCGGCATTTTTACACCGGAAGTGATGTGGAAAATGGGCCGGATCGGCCAACAGGTGATCTCTCCGGACGGTGGGACGGTCGTATACACCGTCACGTGGTATAATTTATCGGAGAATAAAAGCACGACCAGCCTTTACAGCGTACCGTTTTTCGGGGGCACCTCCGCGCGGTTGACCGATTTTGCCGGCCGGGATTCCGACCCGCAATTCAGCCGCGACGGCTCCCGCATCTATTTTCTGAGCAACCGCAGCGGAAGCACCCAACTGTGGTCTCTCCCTGCCGGTGGAGGAGAGCTGCGTCGGCTATCGGACATCGAAGGGGGCATTGACGGCTACCGGATAGCCCCGACCGAAGAGCGAATCTGGTATGTAAAAAGCGGTATCCAGGTAGAGCCAACGACACGGGACCGCTATCCCGATCTGGATAAAACCAGCGCCATGATCTACGACGACATCATGGAACGCCACTGGGACCATTGGACAGATGGCTCGTACAGCCACATTTTTGTGGCCCGCTTCGACGGAGATCAACTACCGGACCCCATCGATATCCTGGAAGGCGAACCCTACGACGCTCCGCTATCTCCCTATTTCGACACGGACGAGATCGACTGGAGCCCGGACGGTAAAAAAATAGCCTACACCTGTAAAAAACTCTCCGGAGCTGCCTATTCCGTCAGTACGGATTCGGACATCTACCTGTACGATGTGGAGACCGGAACCACAGAGAACCTCACCGAAGGGATGCCGGGCTACGACAAATACCCTCGCTTCTCCCCGGACGGCACGATGATCGCCTTCGCCAGCCAGGCACGTCCCGGCCATGAAGCCGATCTGGTACGCCTGTTCGTACATGACCTGCGCACCGGTGAAAAGACATGGCTCGGCGAAGGCTTCGACTACAGCGTTGAAAACCTGCAATGGGATGGCAATGAAACGATCTGGTTCACCGCCGCCATCAAAGGCTCTGCGCAAATCTGCCAAGCCGACGTAACCGCAAAGACCGTAAAAGAGGTGACCCAAGGCGATCAGTACTACACGGGCTACGCCCTGAGCGGCGATCGCCTTGTCGGATCACGAACCCACATCCACCAGGCCGCAGAACTCTACCGGATCGACCGGCAAACCGGCGAATCGACTCAGTTAACTTTCGTGAACAAAGAGATATACGACCACATCAAACTCCCGGAAGCCCAAAAACGCTGGGTAAAAACGACCGACGGCAAAGAGATGCTGGTTTTCGTAATCGTTCCGCCCGATTTCGATGCGAATAAAAAATATCCGGCTATCCTCTACTGTTCGGGCGGTCCGCAGAGCACGGTAGGCCACAACTGGAGCTACCGCTGGAACTTCGAACTGATGGCCGCCCAAGGCTACGTAGTCGTAGCGCCGAACCGCCGCGGTACGACATCGTTCGGACAGGAGTGGACCGATCAGATTTCCGGCGATTACAGCGGACAAAACATCCGGGACTACCTGAGCGCGATCGATGAAGTGGCCCAAGAACCGTGGGTAGACGAACAAAAGATGGGTTGTGTGGGCGCCAGCTACGGCGGATACTCCTGCTACTACCTGATGGGACACCACAATAAGCGGTTCAAAGCGTTTATCGCTCACTGCGGGGTGTTCAATTTCGAAAGCATGTACGGTTCGACCGAAGAGCAGTTCTTCGTGAACAACGACCTGGGCGGCGCGTACTGGGAAAAAGACAATGCCGTGGCACAGCGTTCTTACGCCAATTCCCCGCATAAATTCGTGCAAAACTGGGACACTCCGATCCTGATCTTTTCGGGCCTGAACGACTTCCGGATTCCTTATACCGAGAACTTGCAGGCTTTCCACGCCGCACGCCTGCGCGGTATCCCGGCCCGGCTGGTAGCCTTCCCCGACGAAGCGCACCAGGTGTTCAAACCGCAAAACAACGTGGTGTGGAACCGCGAATTTTTCGGTTGGCTGGATCGGTACCTCCAAGGCAAAGAGTAAGATATTCCCTCCTCACAAGCACACAGGATGACCGCCGGTCATCCTGTGTGCTTGTGAGGAGGAGGATCGCTGTCAGGCCAAGGCTCTCCGCCCTCCCTTCCTCGGAAAAATGAAAAGACGGGAGCGGTAGTCACTCTTTTATCCGGCATGGACCGCTCATCCGCACCCGATCTACCTCTAACGAGAGTAGATGCGATAGCCGTTTGGACCGCAGAGTCGCCCGGAGGCTTCGGAAGAGCCTAGGATTACCGGAACGGATAGACTTCCGCCGGTTCGGGTTTGAGCGACGGCATCAGGAATTTCGATTCACTGGAGTAGCGGAGGGTTCGGTAATTACCCACCGGCCCATGTTCACTGAAACCGAAACCGAGCCGCAATTGGATCGTTGTAAAATTCAGGCGTTCGTTTTTTAACCGTACTCCGAGCCCGAAGGAGGTGTAAAATTCATTTTTGAGCGGTTGCCGGTGATCTCCGATCCAACCGAAATCCCCGAAACCGAAAAAAACAAACCGGAAGCCGTAGAAATAGAGCGGAGTAAAAACGACCGTCTCGGTATTGAATAGCATTCGGACCTTTCCGAAGATACCTCCGCGTCGAATCCCTTGCAGGATGGAGTCGTTCCACAGGCTGAGGAATTCTCCCTCTCCTTTCAGGCGGTTCCATCCCTGGGTATACCTCCACCGGAAAAAATGACGTACATAATAATTATTGACCCTCCACAGGTCGGTAAAACCATCGAATTTTAGGGCTAAAAAACTTTGCTGCGCCCTCCAGTCTTCATCCCAAAAGGTACCGACCGTGGCCTCGCCCCGCACATAACCCAGCCGGATTTGCCGCCCCACGGCAGAGGAAAAAGCCGTGTACCACTTATTTTGGAACTCCCCCCAATGGCGGCCGGCGGTAAACTCGAACCGGTGTCCGTATGGAATGTTTTCCGTCCGTCCGAAAGCGTAAATCATATTGCCCCGGTAATAGGATTCCCGGTATATACCGGTACTGACCAGCAGCTCCCGGTAGGAGTGGTACATGGTATTGCTGTCCGAACGGATTTCCGGATGGTTGCGGAAATCCACATCCCGGTACCTTCCAATCAGGTAATAGCTGCTCCGCAAGGCCGGGAGATTCCAGGACTTTCCTGCCCAGCCATCCAGGGTCCGGCGACGAACGATGATGCTGGTATCCGCGTCCATCCGGGGCTCGAAATATTTATTGTCCGATGCCGTCGCCCCGGCCATGTAGTCAACCGGTAGAATGAACGGTTTTTTCAGGGTTCCGCCGAATCGGCGTTCGTCGAATCCCCATCCCACCAGGGCATTGAGTTCATAAAACGCACCGAAGAGATTGATGGCCGTATATTCCAGCATCTGACCGCCATAAAGTTTTTTACCCGTATACCGGAAATAGGTTCTCAAATCCATCCGGTTTCCGTGGCCGAATATATTGTCGTCGTATAGATCCAGGTAGCGGCGGCTGTCGGAGACCGAGCGCACGGTGACGCCCAGACTCCAGGAATCCTGCGTGATCACCTGCACATGGACACTTTCCCCGTCTCTGCTTTCTTGAACCACGATGGCGGCATCGGACAGGTAATCCTGCGAGCGCAACAACTGTTCGTTCAGGGCCATCAGGCTCGGTTGAACCCGATCTCCCTCTTTGAACAACAGATTGCGGCGAATGTAGCTTTCCTGGATCACAGTGTGAAAGAAATTGGCCAGCGAACGGAAATCATTTTTCGGATACTCCCCCAAAAAAATATTGCGCCGGATGATCTCGATGGAATTGATCCGTTGTCCGTCAAATACTTTGAAATAGGTGATTTCCTTTTCCAGACCGGTTTCCCCCGCTTCCGGTGTGTCGAAGATCCGGTCGTCGGGCGAAACCATCGCCCGGTATAGGCGTTTGGCCAAGCGGGAGTTTTCCGCCTTCTCTTCCAACCGCCGGTAAAAACGGTTCGACTCTTCGTATTGATTTCGCAGCACAGCCGTATCGGGAATAATCTTATCGGAAACGGTATTTTGAGCCCTTGCACCGGACAGCGGCGCAATGAGCAAAATCCCAACCATCATTCCGATACCCTTTTTTACCATTCGCTCTGCAACTACTCGAAATTAATACGAAAGATAGAAAAATTCAGACCAAAATCCCGAACGCGCCCTATTTTTTATGGAAAGGGCCGCCGAAAGGGAAAAAAATTTCCTTCCTTTGCATACTGTACAACCACTCTATGGAGAGAATTATTGTATTGCGGAACCCGCCGGGGAAAGTTCAAGCCCCTGCAAGCCAATGCTACAGGAAATAAAGATTGTGAAAAAAACCATAAACGAAGGAAGAGTTTCCCCCTCGGCTTCGCTTTCGGCTGGTTTCGAAAGGAAACCGATGCCGGAGGATCCGGCTTTGGAGATGTACCTGGTCCGAAAACGGATCGATAACCGGTTGTTGCGCGGGCTGTTGATCCTGCTGGGACTCCTGGCCCTGGGACCGGGCATTCTCGGGATTCCGCTTCCGGTGTTGCCGACCACGCCCTTTTTGCTGTT
>JAJQAW010000018.1 GCA_021203585.1 Rikenellaceae bacterium | reverse complement strand
GCCTTGGTCTACCGGGAAGTGGATATGATACAAAGCATCGCGAAGTCCCATCAGGTTGTAATTCCGCAAAACTTCAGGAGGAAGGGTTTCTTCGATCTGGCCTTCAGCCATTTGCCAGGCGTTGCAAATCAACGTGAAAAGTGTTTTGGTGTTGATATGTCCCTCGGTCAGTTTTTCCGTCGTGCGGTAAACCCCTTGGACTCCGGGTTGAAAGCGGTTGGGATTTACCACCGTGGATTCCATATCCGGATGGATTACATTCAACGTGCCGTTAAAAAAACTCGGACGTCCGAAAATGATGTATTCCCGATTGATTTCCAAGTTTTTTTGGATCCACGATAACCCTTTGAACCAAATTAATTCCGCACGACCGCTGCCGTCGCTAACCACTACCCGAAAACGTTTTTTGGGTCCCGTACCCAGGATTTGCATGCCTTCGATGCGGGCGCGAAGTTGGATGTAGGAGAGTGTTCCGTCTTGAATTTCACCGATTTTATAGATGCGGGTGCGGTCGATGTATCGGTAAGGAAAAAGATAGAGTAAATCTCCGATCGTTCGTACGCCCAGTTCTTTTTCCAGTAATTTGGCTCGTTTTTCCCCGACCCCGGGAACGAATTTGACTTCATGATGTAACAGATTGCCCATGCCGCAAAAGTAGCTATTTTTTCACTCCCGGAATCAGAAGTGGGAAAAACCCTGCCACGTCACACTTACCGGTTTTCCCATTGATTTCCAGCGAATTTCCGGCTCGCCCTCGGTGATCTTTCCGAGGATGTGCAAATCGGCGCCAAAAAGAGCCCGATACCGTTCATCGAGCGCAGCAAACGAATCCGCATCGACGGTGGTCAACAACACATAATCCTCACCACCGGCCACGGCCAACCGCTCGGCATTCCAGTCGAAAGCCCGGCAGCACCTCTGCAGGGATTCGGATATCGGAAGCCGGGAAAGCTCGATATCCGCCCCTACGCCGGAAGCTTCCAGCAGGTGCCTCAAATCGGAGGCGATACCGTCCGAAACATCCATCATCGCATGGACCTCCGGTTGCCGGCCCAACCACCCGCCCTCTTTCAAAAAGGGATAGGGCCTATAGTGGGCGCTCAGCAGCGGCTGGTATTCCGGAGCAACGGGAAGTTCCTCGAGAATCAGCTTCAATCCCGCAGCCGAATCGCCCAGATTTCCAGTTACACAAATCAAATCACCCGGTAAGGATCCCTTGCGCCGTTTGATTTCACCGGCCTGGGCTTTGCCGATGACAGTCACATTGATGACTAACTTTTCGGAGATTACCGTATCTCCTCCCAGCAACGGAACCCGGAAGCGACAGGATAGCTCTTCATACCCCTTCAGGAACAAGTTTCTCCAGGATTCATCGAGGGATTCGGATAAGCCGATGGAAAGCAGGGAAGCTACCGGACAGGCCCCCATGGCGGCAAGATCGCTCAGATTTACCGCCAATGCCTTATAGCCCAAATCCTCCGGTGAAATCTTATCTTTCAGGAAATGGGTATTTTCCACCAACAGGTCGGTGGAGAGGACAAATGCGTCCTCTGCTCCCGCCGGTATCACCGCACAATCGTCACCGATGCCCTCCGTGCCTGCGGGAACCAACGGAGCGAACTGCCGGCGAATTTGTTCGATCCAACCGAATTCTCCCGAAGGGTCTTGATTCTTCTCCATGCTTTCAGCTTTCGGCGATCCAGTGCGCCCTTTGTTTGGAAATAAACACAAAAATAGTTCAAAAAATCAATTTTGTGATGTACTTTTGCGCGTGAATAAGCAGATAGCAATGAGAATCCTGATTATAAACGGTCCCAACCTGAATCTGTTGGGCAAACGGGAGAAATCCATTTATGGAGAAAAACCGTTTGAAGAGTATCTGGAAGAACTGAGACAGCGATTTCCGGAACACACGATCGACTATTTTCAATCCAATCTAGAAGGGGAACTGATCGACACACTGCACCGGGCAGAAGGCACGTACGAAGGAGTCGTGTTGAACGCAGGCGGCTACACGCATACGGCAGTAGCTCTTGCGGACGCCGTGGCGGGAATCTCGACTCCGGTCGTAGAAGTGCACATTTCCTGTATTCTGGCCCGCGAGGAATTTCGGCACATTTCCTTGATCGCTCCCAAAGTCAAAGGTTCGATCATGGGATTCGGACTGGATTCCTACCGGTTGGGCATCCTTTCTCTCGTTGAAGAATCAATACCATAGCTGAATTTTATAATGCAAAAAAAGACAAAAATCGTAGCAACGGTTTCCGATTTACGTTGCGAGGTGGATTTTATTCGCGAGTTGTACGAGAACGGAATGAACGTTGTACGTATCAATTCGGCGCACGTCACTCCCGAAAGTGCGACCCAAGTAGTTAAAAACGTACGCGCGGTATCGGACCGCATCGCTATCCTGGTGGATACCAAAGGTCCGGAATTACGGATCACTGCGATGGACGAAAAATTCTCCGATGGAATTCCGGTACGAACGGACGATGCGGTAAGAATCAAGGGTACCAGTAAAGGCGAACTTTCGTCCGATAAATATATCTTCGTAAACGACGATAAAATTTATGACTCGGTCCATGTCGGGGCGTATATTTTGATCGATGACGGCGATATCGAATTGACCGTTTGCGGAAAACAGGATGACATGCTGATTTGCCAGGTCAACAACGAAGGGGTGATCAAAGGTAAAAAGAGTGTCAATATTCCCGGCGTAAAAATCAATCTCCCTTCGTTGACCGAGAAGGACATTACCTTTATCCATTGGGCGATCGACATGGAAATCGATTTTATCGCACACTCGTTTGTTCGCAAGAAAGAAGACGTGCTGGCGGTGAAAAAAATCCTGAAAGAACGGAAAAGCCCGATCAAAGTAATCTCGAAGATCGAGAATCAGGAGGGCGTGGATAACATCGATGAAATCCTGGATGTGACCTACGGTGTGATGGTGGCCCGCGGCGATTTGGGCGTGGAACTTCCGGCCGCACAAATTCCGGTAGCTCAGCGTTACCTGGTCAAAAAATGTATGGAAAGTAAAAAACCGGTCATTATCGCCACGCAGATGCTTCACTCCATGATCAAAAATCCGCGGCCGACCCGGGCCGAAGTGAGCGATATTGCAAACGCCATCTATCAGCGGGTCGACGCCATCATGCTGAGCGGTGAGACGGCAAACGGGGATTACCCGATCGAAGCGATAAAAACCATGTGCAGCGTAGCCAGTGAAATCGAAAAAGATACACTCGCGCTAACCGATATCGAGATGGCCCGCATCAACAATGAAATTACAGCGCAATTGGCCCGTTCGGCCGTTCGCGCGTCGACCAATCTTCCGGTCAAAGCACTGTTGATCGATTCGATGAGCGGGCGTACCGGACGGTATATCGCTGCTTTCCGCTGTCAAAAACCGGTCTACGCGGTGTGCTATACGCCGATCGCCATGCGGTTGCTGGCCCTCTCTTACGGAGTGGAAGCCGAGTACCGAGAACCGGTCGGCTATCTGAACGATTTCCCATTGAATCTAATCACCGACCTGAAGGAGGAAAAAAAAGTCCGGGACCGCGATCTGGTCGTTGTGGTGGGCGGCAGCTTCGGGGTTGCCAAAGGAGCCTCCTACTTAGAAATCGGCACGATTAAAAATCTGGAAGACAAGGCACTCGGCATAAACGAGATGTTTAAGGGCGAATAATTGGGCAGCACCCTATTAGCCTGGAAAAACCCTCAAACACCTTTGAGGGTTTTCTTTTGGATAAAAGAAGTTTTGAAATGAAAGCATATAAAACCATGCTTACGATCGCCGGATCGGACAGCGGAGGGGGAGCGGGAATACAGGCCGATTTGAAAACGGCTTCGGCTCTCGGTGTTTTCGGTATGTCAGTCATTACCTCGCTGACCGCGCAAAATACTCGGGGTGTCGACGGAATTCATGTGGTCCCGGCTGATTTCGTCCGCAAACAGGCCGAAGCGGTACTGGATGACATCGGAGTGGATGCCGTCAAATTGGGAATGCTTCCTACTCCGGAAATCGTGGAAGTTGTTTGCGGGCTAATCCAAAAATATCGTTTACCAAACGTGGTCCTGGACCCGGTGATGATTGCCACCTCCGGCGACCCGCTCATCACGGAAAAGGCCATCGATCAGATCATCGAACAACTTCTTCCGTTAGTTCGGGTAATAACCCCAAATATCCCTGAGGCGAAGTTTATTACGGGTATTAAATTCGGCGATGTCAATCCGAAGGATTACGAACGGATCGCACAAGCGTTTTTTCAGCTCGAGGCCCAAGCGGTATTGGTGAAATCCGGACACTTGGATTCGCCGGATGTTCGGGATGTTTTATACGATGGTACACCGAGCCAGGTTTACGAGTATCCCTACCGAAAAATCGATACACCGAATACGCATGGAACCGGCTGTACCCTCTCTTCGGCCATCGCTTCCTGCCTGGCATGGGGGATGCATTTACCGGAGGCTGTGGAAAAAGCGGAAGATTACATTCATCGGGCCGTAGAAGCCGGATCTGCTTACCGCTTAGGCGGGGGACACGGGCCGGTTCATCACTTTTTCGAGTGGTGGTCCTGATCTTTCCGCGTAATCTTGTTATCTTTGTTTTTTAGCGTACATGCCCCATGTGGAAAACCATTCTCAAAAAATACCGTTTTACCCTGATTCTACTGGTGATATTCCTGGTAGTAGTGGCATTTATCGATAAAAATAATGCGGTGGACAATATACGGCTCAACCGCAAAATCAAAGACTTGGAAACTCAACGGGAATTTTACCTAAAAAAAATCCAAGAGGACAGCCTGATGCTCGAAAAACTGAAAGATCCCGCCTTTCTGGAAAAGTACGCCCGGGAAAATTTCTACATGAGACGTAAAGGAGAAGAAGTATATATCGTCCGATGAAACCGACATTCCCCCAAAGACTTTACCGGTCTGTAAGCAGTGCG
>JAJQAW010000281.1 GCA_021203585.1 Rikenellaceae bacterium | reverse complement strand
CGTCCTTCCGTACCGCTAGTGGACTCCACCTCAATGCGGAATACCCGGTCGCGCGCCCTCACCATGCCCCCGTGCTTACCGGAATGGCAAAAAGCGTATCGGTCACATCCGCATGGAAAAAGAAATTGAAGGTTTTCAACGTATCCCAATAATCGATCGCGTACTCCGTTCTTTTGGAGAAATAAATAAAATCCTTACCGTCATAGGTATCGAATTCATCCTCGGAACAGGCGTACATCAGGATGAAAGGAGCTGTTAACAGCAATATAAATTTTTTCATGACTTTTCTGGTTAAACGTTATTCCTGTCGTTCACGATAATTGGTTTCATCTTCCGGAAGCGGCGGAACATATTCGGCTTTACTCATGGGATAAGCCGTGTTGGATTGGGTTCTCAGATTTTCCGCCCGCCGTTTGGCGAAGAAGAAATACTGGCCTTCCCCATAGGTCTCTTTCTCGTATTCGACCGCAATGAGTTGATTCAGCTGATCTTCGGTCAGCCCATCGGCATTCCCCGCGTCATATCCCCGGTTCAGGCGCAAGGCTTCGAGCCAACTCCGTTTGGTTTCCACGTCGGGCGCCGTTTCGGCGGCGATCAGATAGAGTTCGCCCAGCCGGAACAGACACATAATTTCATTCCGGTAAGGAGAGGCCGCAGGGTTACCGTTGGTCGCATACCGTACGAATTCATACGCGGAATATAAGGTACTGTAGGACCACACCCGGGTACGAACTCCCGGATCTTCGCCGCCCAGGGACCCCGCTGTAATCCCATAGAGGCTCCCCACAAAGGCTCTTCCGCCGGTCATTTGCAGCGATTGGTCCTCATCGGCGGTAAACAGCGTTTTGTTGACCTCTTTGCGCAGGGAGTTATGGATTCCGAAAATGACCTCCGAGAAAAATACATTTTCCACAATACCGGAATTATAAAACGTAAACTCGCTCAGGAAATTGCTTTCGCTGTTGGGAGTCAACAAGCCGGCCAATGCGGTACGCTTCGTTTCGGCTCTGCTCATCGCCCCGGTAAAGCAACATACGGGCTTTTAGAGCCAGGGCGGCGTAATAGTTCATCCGCAGGCTTCGATAACTTTCAAAAAAGTCCACATCGTCGGCCACCAACTGCGTTCCGGTGACCAAAACCGGGTCCGCTTGGAGGTAATCCAGCGCCAGATCGATATCCCGCAACAGGGAATCCACCAGGTCGTACGCCGGCAGAATCGGCTACGGAGTATCGCTCGAAACGCTGTAGTAGGGCAACGATAGTTCCGTCAACTCGTCGGACATCGGACCGAACAGGCGAAGCATATCGAAATGCAAATAAGTACGTACCCCGAGGGCTTCACCCATATACTGGTTGTACTTCCGCGTCTCATACTGATCCTTTCCGTTTTCCACCCAGTACATAAACTCGTTGGCATCGGCGATAATTTTATAGGAAGCCGTAAACATCCGACTCAGAACCTTCATGGCCTCCTCGTGCGTATAGGCGTGGCTGCTCAATTGGTAGTATTCATGGCTGATGTTGGAAGAGGAACTGGAAGCCGGCACCTGGAAATGAAGCGCCAACACCTCCAGAGCGCCGCAAGTCATATCTTTGCCGTATTGGTCGTTATTGGACATGCTGACATACAGTCCATTCAATGCAGCATTGGTGGATTTCTCATCCGGGAATACCTTATCGACTTCCAATCGGTCGAAGGGACGCACGTCCAGCCAGTTCTCACAGGAAGAGAGAACGAGCGGAAGGATCAATAAAAGCAAACTGTATTTTTTCATGGTTCTTCCTGATTTAGAATGTTACATTGACCGATAAACTCACCGTACGGGCATACGGATATTCCGTACCGCGCTCCTGTTTGATGGTGGACCAATGGAATAGATTATTGCAGATCAACTTGACCGAAAGATTTTCCAGGCTCACTTTTTTCAGCCAGGGTTCTCCGTAAAAGTCGTAGCCGATGGAAAGGGACTCCCCCGAAAGCCAATTTTTGCGTTGCAGGAAACGGTCGGTCAGGTAACTCTTACCGTCCAGATCGTCGATTCGTTTGAATTTCGCAACGTCGCCCGGTTGTTGCCACCGGTCGTACAGCGCCCGCTTATCCTGGTTTTTGTTCAGCACATCGCTCCGGGTCAATCCTTCGATCCGGTTAAAGAGCACCGTATTCATAGCGTCCGAACCGAAAGTATAGCGCATGTAAATCGCCGCGTTCCAGCCCTTGTAGCGGACGGAGGTATGAATGACACCATCCAGCGTGGGTTCGGTATTTCCCACGGCCACTTCGTCGTGATAATCGTAAGTAAAGGTATAGGTACCGTCTTTCTTGATATACACCTCGTCCTCGGTAGAGGGATCGATACCGGCCGAGCGTACGGCCCATATATCGGTTTGATGCGCCCCGTCCGCATAACGGGTCAGACTGGCCAGCTCCCGATAGGCATCGTTCAATTCCGTGAGGTCTCCCATCTTGCTGTACCGATAGGATTTGTGGCTTCCGTTCACCCCTACCGACCAAACGATGCGCTCCTGGAAGCGCTGGATGATATTATAATTTAGCTTGAAGTCAAATCCCTTGATGGTATTTCGCCCCATGTTGGTCTGCAGGTCGTCCCGCCCGGTGGACACCGGTATATCCATCCGCACGATCAAAGGATCGGTCACCGATTTATAGACATCGGCCACCAGGGATAACCGGCGGTCCCGCGTGATCAGGTCGACCCCCGCATTCAATTTGAGTGTTTTCTGCCAATCCAGCCCATAGCTTCCGTATTGGTTGATGTAAAGCGAATTGCCGAATAAGCTCGATTTGGAGTAATACTTATAGGTGGTTTCGGTCGAATAGGCTACGTTGTTGTTACCCGGATTACCGGCCGAAAAACGGAGTTTGAGCACTTCCACTTTATCGCGCAGGAAGTTTTCGTTCTGTAAATTCCACGCAATACCGGCGGACCAGGTCGTGGTAAACAGATTCTGCCGGCCGAAATTGCTCGAACCGTCCCGGCGCAAGGTAAACTCTGCCGTGTAGCGCTGGTCGAAAACGTAGTTGGCGTTGATAAAGAAATTAGCCTGACGGCTCTCCACGATATTGAACAAGGGTAGAGCGTCCGAATAAGAACTTCCGAAGGCCGGGCAAGGGATCAAATCGTCGGTAAAACCGGTCACCGAATAACTATCGGACTTCAATTTACTCGATTCAATGTCGACCGTTCCGACCAGATTGACCAGGTGTTTTTGCTGGAAAATCCGGAAATAGGAAGCGATCAACTGTCCGCTGTACCGGGTTCGCTCGTTGCTGGTTTTCTTGTAAATTCCTTTTTCGGTAGCCGAAGCGCTGGCATAATCCGTATGATAGGGCGACTTGAAGTATTCGCTCTTGGCCCGATAGGTTTCCAAATTAAAGCGGCCTTCGACTTTCATTCCATCCAACGGCCGCCAGTCGATGACAAAATTATCCCGGAAATTCAGGCGGTCCGATTCATCCAGATGATTCAGATTATTGTTGTAAAAGGGATTCGGAACCTGGTAATGATAAGAGACAGACCCTTCCACCCAAAAATCTTCCAGAAATTTTTGTCCGCTTTTATCCTCCGGAATAACGTTATAGGGATTGGTTTCGGCAAAAGTGGCAAAGGATACCGGCGGATTCCAGGCTTCGGTGTACCCCACGGTAATTTTATTGGAAAAACGAATTTTACTGGTACGGTAAGACAGGTCGAAATTAACCCCGACCGATTCGTTGCCGGAATCTTTCATCGCCCCCTGGGTTTTGGCATAATCCACATTCACGCCATAGAGTATGGTATTGTCTCCCCCGCTGACGTTCAGGTTGTGTTTATGGGTAAAACCGTTTCGCACCGGTTGCTTCAACCAATAGGTGTCCACCCCGTTCAAAACCCGGTGGAGCCGTTCGTTGTAGACCGCCTCCCAATCCAGGGTCAGTAAGGGATCGGACTGCCAATAAGCCCCGGAAAGCTGCTCGAACTGCAGTTTCTCCGTGGAATTCATCAGGTTGTAGTCGCTCAGATCGGCGATATCCACACTGAACGTACCCCCGTAATCGATCCGCATTTTACCGGGCTGAGAACGTACCGTTTCGATCACCAGCACGCCGTTGGCCGCTTTGGACCCATAGATGGCCGTGGAAGCGGCATCCTTGAGCAGGGTAACGGATTGAATTCGGTTGACATTCAGCTTGACGATATCTTCCAGGTCCACCTGAAAGCCGTCCAGGATAAACAACGGTTGGTTCGGGTCGGTGGCATATTCCTCCCGGGGGTCGGTAATCCCGGTCTTTCCCCGGATGTCGATGTCCGGTAAGCGATTCGGATCCGAACCGTAGATATCATTGGCCGTGATATTGAACGAAGGATCCAGGGTATTGAGTCCCTGCAGGATATTACTGCCTCCGATGGCGATCAACTGCTCTTTGTCGTACGTGGCTACCGAACCGGTGAAACTCTCAGCCTTCCGTTTGAAGAAACCCGTGACCACGATTTCACCGATCATTTCGGTCTCCTCTTCCATGATCACATTTAAATTTTGTTGCCCGCTCCAGGCCACATCCACCGTTTTCATACCGATAAAAGAGAAGCGCAGGTCCACCCTTTCTTTTTGCGGAACGGTAAGGGAGAATTCGCCGTTAGCATGGGTCACCGTACCGGCACCGCTCTGCGGGTCTACAACCGTTACACCGGCAACCGGGGCGTTGTTCAACTTATCGTGAACGGTCCCCTTAATCGTCATGGTTTGAGGTTGCGCGGTCTCTTCCGGCGCCAA
The DNA here is from genome assembly GCA_021203585.1 of Rikenellaceae bacterium. GTDB lineage: Bacteria > Bacteroidota > Bacteroidia > Bacteroidales > Rikenellaceae > JAJQAW01. The sequence goes on along the minus strand of JAJQAW010000281.1, from coordinate 201 downwards.
CCCGGCCGCCAGAAGCCCGTGAATCCCCAACACAAAGACGCCAAGAAGCAGCACCGCTCCCCTGACATAACGCCTTCTGCCCTGTCCAAGGCAAAATCCGAGTAGTTTTTTTCCCATAAATACAACTGATTAATTTACACAATAGTCCTCAAAAAAGGATCATTTAATGAGATCGTTATCAATAACGGAGGGGTAAAATAG
>JAJQAW010000235.1 GCA_021203585.1 Rikenellaceae bacterium | reverse complement strand
AAGGACTGTGAAATGAGGCATATCCGCTTTCAGCTTCCAACAAAGTTCCATCCGTAGAATACATCACATTGGTGAAACTGTTTCCCAATTCCAAAGAACCAAAAGTAATTCCCCACGAATCGCTTTTGGAATTACAGGAAGTGAATCCGACTGCAGTAGCTACCACACTTAAAAAGAGTAGAATTTTTTTCATGACTAACGTAAAATTAAATTTTAAGGTTTGTAACTTAGATGCAGAACCGGTCGGTTTCGTTGCAAAGGAATGTGAAAATAAACGAAAAAAATCCCCTCACAGGATTTTTTTCCGTTTGCACAGCCGATAGATCAGGAACCAGAGAAGGAAGAGGATTCCCAGGGCGACTCCATAGCCGTATCGGGCAACCGATTTCGGGCTATGAGTAACGGAACCTCCGTAGAGAACGGCGATCAGAATGGCCGGCAGGAAGAACACCCAGGCGAGGGTCAACAGACGGGTGATCCGGTTTTGCTCGATATGAATCAAGCCCAGGGTATTTTCCTGAAGGTGATCCAGGCGCTCCGAGCTGAAATCGGCATGATGGAGCAGGGAGTTGGCATCTTCGATCATCAGTGTCAACTTGGGGTAAATATCGTTGAGAAACCGTTCGCTGCGCAATACACCAGATAAAACCCGTTGGCGGTCGAAAATATTTTCCCGAAGCAGCACCGTTTTTTCCTGCAACTTGCCGATCGTATGGAGAATATCCCCGATCCATTTTTTCGGCCTCCGAGATGCGTTTGTTCAATTCGGCCACTTACTTGGCCAACACCTCCAGCAAATCGGCATCGTAATCGATCCGAACCTCCAGAATGGAGATCAGGATATGATACCCGGGTCGGAAAAGCCCGGTAATTCATCTGCAGCCGCTTGGCCACTTCGGTAAAGGTGCGGAATTCGGCATTGCGCACCGACACCAACACCCCTTCGGCCACGATGAACGAGACCGGCTCCACCAAAAAAGTCTCCCCTGTGGGCAGGAAAAAGTTGGAATTGGTAACGATCGAATTCTCCGTTTCAAAATATTTGGAGGTACTTTCGATTTCCTGAACTTCCTGACGGGTTTGCAAGTTGATTTCCAGAAAAGATTCTACGGTCTTCTGCTCTTTGATCGACGGAGTGAGCATATCGATCCACAGAATATCGTCCCAGCCCAATTCGTCCAGGAGTTTGGCGTCCGCGTTACGAACGATTTTGTTGTATTGCTTCAGGTAGATGGTAATCATGGGTTCGGTTTATAGGGAATACACACTTCGGTTTCAGGTGCTAAGGAGCGTAAGGGTTCAGCCCTTGCTAAGCTCAGCCGGGGTGGAGCCGCCGGTATCCCTTTCGGAATTTTTGCCAGAACAGGTTCATCGATTCCCGCTTCGGGCCGTCGAGGGTAAAATCGATATTGCGGGTCAGGTACTCTACAGCCGTTTCATAAGAGACCAAACGGCCGCCCGCCTGCCGATCCCAAGCCGCTGCTTGTGGAATATGGGCCGCCCCGTACCTAAGGGCCTCTTCGAGCCGTTCCACGGTGATCCGGTCGGTTCCCTGCCGGGCCACCCAGGCGGCGAATACAAAGGGCATTCCCGTGAGCTCAAACCAGGCCTCGGCCAAATCGTACCGGTATGGAAAAAGCGGCTCGTAGCCGAATACTTTATCCCCAATGAGGGTATAACCGATACCCGGTTCCGGAGTAACGGCGGCAAAATCGGTCAGAGGCAGCCAACGGACCTGAATATTCCACAACTCCTCGGCCAGCATTCGCACCAGGTTGACCGAGGTGCGCGAATGGGGATCCAGGTAAATGGTCCGAATCTCTTACAGCGGCGATGCCGACATCAGCACCACGGTCCGCACCTGTCGACGGGCACTGATGCAGTGCTGGCCGATCAGGGAGACATCCGGTAAATTCGGGATTTCAGCAATGGGGATCAAGGCGATTTGCGCCGCCCCGCAGGCTATGTGCTCAGCGCACTGTGCGGGTGGGGCCAATAAAAGATCGGCATCCAACCGGTCGGCCGCATGACGGATACCATATATAAATGGTACGGTATTGAGGTATGAAACCGCAGCAACTTTCACCAGGCTCATCGTCCATATTTTGCACGGCTTGTTCCAACTTCTTTCCCATATCGCCAGCAAAGGTATCAAATTTTACCGGAACGGCGATTTCTTTTTACGGGTTTTAACCGGTTTTTCCCGTAAGTCCATAAAAACCGGTGTCGGCAAAAAATAGAGGCTCCCAGCAACTGGAAGCCTCTATCTAGGTTAGTTCAAATATAAGTTACGGTTAGTAGTTTTGGGAAAAACGAATACGTAAATATACTTAATTGTTTTTATAAAACAAGTCCCTAACCTTTATTTTTAAGCTACTTTGAACGATGGTTCGGACCGCAAGGGGGACCGCAGTTTTTCGAATCCAAAAGCAACATACTGAATACAAACCGTTTGCCATTCACGGCGCACAGAAGGATCCCCATCCCGAAAGATTAAAGAGAAATTGGAAAAATTATTAACAGTACTTTGTTAATAACCTGTCGGCAGAGTGGTCCGATTAAACGCAAATTCAGTTAATTTTGTGTGCATAAATAAGCACCCAGTGAACCGGAGCAACCATTCGAAAATGATAGAAATACTCCGCCGGTTAAAACCTCAGATGCACGGAGCAGTCGTGGAGGATATGGCACGGTACGGCATTCGGTATGGGCTGAGCTACGGAGTAGCGGTTCCCGTGATCCGCCGGGTGGCTGCCGACTACGCTTCGGACCACCCCTTGGCCGAATACCTATTGGCCCAGGAGATCCGTGAATTGAAACTCGCGGCGGTTTACATCGCTCAGGCGGAAAAATTGACCCCGGAAGAGATGGAACGGTGGGCCGACCGGATGTCCCAGGCTGAAATCATGGAACATGCCGCCAATCACCTGTTTTATGCCGCTCCGCAGGCACCGAAGGTGATCGAGAGGTGGCTCAGCTCTACCGAGCCGCTTCGGCTCCAGGGCGCCTTGTGGATGGCCGGAAGCAGAGCCCGACGGGAATTGGATTCCGAACCGGAACTGAAAAACTACCTTTGGCAAGCCGAATCCGCTTTACCGCGCATCGGGAAGGTGCCCTTCCAGCCAGCGGTTTATTTTTTTCTTCGGTTATCCGCCGTCTCTTCCTCGTTGCGGCAGGCCGCGGAGTCCGTACTACTCCATTTTCAAGACCGGAATCTTTCGGAATTAACCGCCATAGCCGAAGAAGTACAGGCCTTGTTGGAAGGTTAACCCATAAAAAATGCCTGATCCACAGGCATTCATACCGGCCGGAATCCACTCATTCCCGGTTCGGGACCGATCCCGAAGCCTACCGATTCCCTTTCGTCTACGGATTAATGGGAGTTCCGGTCCCGATCCGCTTTTTCAAGGCGATACATCGCCTGCTGCAGCACCTCCAGGGAAGTGGCGATATTCAGACGCAAAAATCCTCTCCCTTCTTCTCCGAAGGTAATACCGGAATTGAGCCCGAGACCGTGGTCCACCACATATTGAAACAAAGCTTCCGGCTCCATGTTCCACTGCCGGAAATCGAGCCACATCAAATAGGTACTCTCCGGCATAAACGCCTGCACCGAAGGAATCCGGTCCCGAATAAAGCCGGTGACGTACTGCGCGTTCCGCACCAATTGCCCGTTAAAATCGTCGACCCACCGATCTCCCTGCCGATAAGCCGCAACTATAGCGACCGATCCGAAGATATTGCCTGCCGCATCCACCAATTCCAATTGGTGCTGAAACCGGCGGCGCAAGGATTCGTTCGGTATAATGGCCACCGAAGAAGCCAGTCCGGCCACGTTGAAGGTTTTGCTGGGAGCGATAAAGGTCACCGTACGTCGGGCGATCTCTTCGGACAACGAGGCGATGTGGATATGCCGGTGCGGTTGAAAAACCAAATCGGAATGAATTTCGTCCGAAATAATATCGACCTGAAGCCTAACACATAGTTCACCGATCCGCGTCAGTTCCTTCCGGGTAAACACCCGGCTGGTCGGATTGTGCGGATTGCACATCAGAAACACCTTCGAACGGCTCAGTTTGGCTTCCAAATCCTCAAAGTCGATCACGTATTTCCGGCCGTTCCACACCAGCGGATTGTTCACTACCTGCCGGTTGTTCATCCGCGTCATCTTGGCAAACGGCGGATAAACGGGCGGCTGAATCAGCACTCCTTCTCCCGGTTCGGTCAGAGCCTGTATGGCCATCGAGAAACCGGCCACCACTCCCGGTGAGAATCCGATCCACTCGGGATGAATCTCCCAACCGTTGCGCCGTTTCACCCAACCACCGACGGCATCGGTAAATTCCTCTCCCCGAAAGGTGTATCCGTAAACGGGATGATCCACACGCTCCCGCAAAGCCTCCACAATGAATGGAGCGACCGGAAAATCCGAATCGGCAATCCACAAGGGAATGACCTTCTCCGTACCGAAGACCTTCTGACGGGCATCATATTTGTAACTATTGGTGCCCTCCCGCGGGGTAATCTCATCAAAACTATAAGACATAATGAAAAATTTTGGCTAATGTAAGTAGTATCGGTCGAAAATAAATTTTTTTCTAACAAAAAATAACCGAAACCCCGGGAATGTTCCATCTTCCCGAGACCAGCCGAAACCGAAGGAATAAAATAAACCGAAAAAAACCGTAATAACCGGAAATTCTTTTATTTTTGCATAATAAAATCACCAAGTCAACAGTTATACCGGTAGATACCGCAAGCGCCTGTGAAGGCTCGCAGGTATCCACCAACAAAATAAAACGAAGAACGAACCACCACCAGGAAACCAAGTGAATTGTATGGAAAGAAAAGTTAATCCCGATGGAGATAGTGTTTTCAATCGGGATGATTCAGACACTGAAAAAAAAGCTGTAAAATCAAAATCAGAAGAGGATTCTGCCCATTCTTTTTCCCGGGATAAGCGTCCGCGCATCCGCCGGGTAGTCGAGCAGCTCAATGA
>JAJQAW010000092.1 GCA_021203585.1 Rikenellaceae bacterium | reverse complement strand
GTAGCGCAAAACAGGGTTGGATGTCGCATAAGTGGCAGGAAAAAACGGACAGCATCACCCAGCTGCTAGATGTAATTATCGATGAAATACCGGAACCGGTCATGCTCGAAGGTACTCCTCAGATGCTGATCACCTCCCTGGAATACTCTTCCTACATTGGCCGTATCGCCGTAGGTAAATTACTGCGCGGTACTCTCAAATCCGGAATGCCTGTCACCCTGGCCAAGCGAGACGGTGAAACCCTGGTAAAATCCCGGATCAAGGAACTGTTCGTTTTCGACGGACTGAATAAAGCGAAAGTGGACGAGGTTTGCTTCGGTGAGATCTGTGCCATTGTCGGGGTAGAGGGCTTCGAGATCGGGGATACGATCACCGACTACGAAAATCCGGAACCACTTCCGCCGATTGCCATCGACGAACCGACCATGAGCATGTTGTTTACCATCAACGATTCGCCTTTCTTCGGCAAGGAAGGAAAGTATGTTACTTCTCGCCACATCAAAGAGCGGCTGGACCGGGAGTTGGAAAAAAACCTCGCTCTGCGGGTCGAGCCGGGTCCTTCGGCGGAAAGTTTTATCGTATACGGACGCGGAGTGCTGCATCTGAGCGTACTAATCGAGACCATGCGCCGGGAAGGCTACGAGCTGCAAGTAGGACAACCGCGGGTGATCGTGAAAGAAATCGACGGTAGAAAATGCGAACCGGTCGAAGAGTTGAACATCGACGTACCGGACGAATATTCGGGCAAGGTGATCGAAATGGTGACCAAACGCAAAGGGCAGCTGGAGAATATGGAGAGCAAAAACGACCGCACCCGGCTGGTATTCCGGATCCCCTCGCGCGGCATTATCGGCCTGCGCAGCAATATGCTGACCGCTACCGCCGGCGAAGCCATCATGTCGCACCGTTTCATGGCCTTCGAACCCTGGAAAGGCGAAATCGAACTACGGATTAACGGTTCGCTGATTGCCATGGAAACCGGAGATTCTTTCGCCTATTCGATCAACAAATTACAGGATCGCGGCACGTTTTTTATCGAAGCCGGCGAACCGATCTACTGCGGACAGGTGGTCGGCGAAAACACTCGTTCGGAAGACATGGTGGTCAATCTGACCAAATCCAAAAAGCACTCCAATGTACGGGCCAGCGGTTCGGATGAAAAAATGAATATTGCCCCGCCCAAAAAATTCTCCCTCGAAGAGGCGCTGGAATACATTCAGGAGGATGAATATGTGGAACTAACACCGAATTCCATCCGGTTAAGGAAAATTTTGCTCTCGGAAAATGAGCGCAAAAGGGGGCTGAAAGCCTGAAATCATAAACTTGTCCGTGTAGCATTACCCCGAAAGTTTTAGACTTTCGGGGTAATGTTTTAATGGAATCAGGGGCACGGAAGTTTTTTTCGGGAGGTGACAACCAGGGTTATCTAACCGGGAAAATGGGTTGTTCCAGCAATTTTTAAATTTACCGGTATATATTATTCGGCTTTATGTTGTAAATTTGCGGACGGAATGGCAAGTGCAGACAGCTATAAAACGATCCGGGAACCGGCCGAAGGGCTTTTCAAAGATAAGGGAAGCCGGTTTATCAGCTATTCCTACCATGTCGAGACGGAAGAGCAGGTCAAAGAATACCTTTCCACACTGAAAAAAAAATATTACGACGCTACGCACCATTGTTACGCGTGGCGGCTGGGGCCCCGTGGAGCACTCTCGCGCGCCAACGACGACGGAGAACCTTCGGGAAGTGCAGGCAAACCCATCCTGGGGCAATTATTATCCTACAATCTGACCGATATTTTAGTGGTGGTGATCCGCTATTTCGGAGGTACGCTTCTGGGAGTGCCGGGATTGATCAACGCTTACCGGGCGGCTACCGTGGAGGTACTGGAGAACAGCCAGATCATAACCCTGACGGAAGAAGCTTACTTCGAAGTACTTTTCCCATATTTGGCGATGAACGATGTGATGAAGATCGTTAAAATCGACCGGCCGCGAGTGGTGGAACAATCATTCGACAACCTTTGCCGGATGGTATTGGCCGTACCCTGCAGTGAAGAGAACCTACTGGCCGGAAAATTAAACCAGGTGGACGGGGCACAAGTAGAGTTTATGCGTTACAAATAATGGAGGTGAGGTCCGCTCCGGAGAAAAGTTTTCGCCAGCGGCTTATGGAAAGGCTTTTTCAGAAATCGCAATCTTTCCAATCCCCGGAATGGAAGCCCCTCTTACCGAATGCTTTGTTAGTCCATTAAATACTTCTCAATATGAAAAAGAGTCTGGTTTCCATCAATGATTTTTCCAAGGATGAGATCCGGCATATCCTGGAGCTGGCAGCCGATTTCGAAGCCGAGCCTGCTCAGCGGTTTTTACTCGGAAAAGTGATCGCCTGCCTGTTTTTTGAACCCTCCACCCGTACCCGATTGAGCTTCGAAAGCGCCATCAACCGACTCGGAGGACGTATAATCGGCTTTTCGGACACCAACAGTACGAGTACGGCCAAGGGAGAAACCTTTCACGATACCATCTCCACGATCTCCAATTACAGTGATCTGATCGTGATGCGCCATCCGCTGGAAGGAGCAGCCCGGTACGCCAGCGAAATTTCCAGACTGCCGGTGGTCAATGCCGGCGACGGCGCTAACCAGCACCCCAGCCAAACCCTGCTCGATCTGTACTCCATACTTAAAACCCAGGGTTCCCTGGACGGCATCAACATTATGATGGTGGGCGATCTGAAATATGGACGCACCGTACACTCCCTATTGCAAGCGCTGTCTCACTTCAAAACCACTTTTACTTTCGTATCCCCGAAAGAACTCCGCATACCCGACGAATACAAACAATACCTGTTCGACCGGGGCATCCCTTATACCGAAACCGAAGCGATCGAAGAACATATCGACCATGCGGATATTATCTACATGACTCGCGTTCAACGCGAACGATTTATAGACCCGATGGAATACGAACGGGTTAAAAACGCCTATATTTTGCGCAATGCGATGCTGGCCGGAACTAAAGAAAATACCCGCATCCTGCATCCGCTTCCCCGGGTCAATGAAATCGACACCGATGTGGATAGCAACCCGAAGGCTTACTATTTTCAACAGACCGAAAACGGTGTCTATGTACGGATGGCCATCATCAGTTATTTGTTAAACGTCAAACAATAACCCGCTATGACCGATAAACAGCTCAAAGTCAAAGCCATCGAAAACGGTACGGTGATCGACCATATCCCGTCCGAGTCCTTGTTTAAAATCATTACCATCCTCGACCTGGACCAGGTTACCGCCTCGATCACTTTCGGCACCAATCTGGAGAGTAAACGAATGGGAGCCAAGGCGATCATTAAGATCGACAACCATTATCTGGAAGACGAGCAGATCAATAAAATTTCCTTCGTAGCTCCCCTGGCCCATGTCAATACGATTAAAAATTTCGAAGTGGTGGGTAAACGGAACGTAGAGGTTCCGGACCGAATCGCGGGCATTGTAAAATGCGCCAATCCGGCGTGTATCACCAATCACGAAAAAATCCGCACGAAATTCGATGTAATGAAAAAAGGCGACCGCATCAGCCTGCGTTGCTGTTATTGCGAGAAAATCACCACCCAGGATAATATGGTTATTCTGAAATAGAAATTCCGCGCATGGGATTCTTTCTCGAAATTACAGACTTCCGGAGCCTTCATTCCCGGAGTCTATTGTTATTTTAAAAGAGCCTCGTCCCGGACTCGTATAAAGCCGAAACAATTCGTATTTTTGAGCCAATTTTGAACCTGAAGTATGGACTTTCGTTTAACGGTCAATCAAACTACCTGCATCGGTTGCCGACGGTGTATCCGGGTTTGTCCGGCCGCCATCTTTTATCAACCGGAAAGCCGGGCAGAAATTTTGTTGCGGAACGTTTCGTTTTGTATCCGCTGCGGTCATTGCGTAGCCGTATGCCCTACTGGCTCGGTGGAACACAGTCTGTTTCCCGCTGAGAAAGTACACCAAGCGGACCCTACCCTACTTCCCACTCCGGAGTCGTTGATGCTCCTGTGTAAATCCCGCCGCTCCAACCGGGGATTCAGCAAAAAACCGGTTCCGGAACCTCTTCTGGACCAAATCTTGGAAGCGGCTCACCGCGCTCCCACAGCCAGCAACCGTCAGGAAGTATCGTATGTCTGCATTACCGATCCCGGTATGCTGCATCGCATCTCGCAATACACCATCGATCAATTGGCACGGGGTGTAAAGCTGCTGAAAAACCCGATCCTCAAACCCGTTTTAAAGCCTTTCATGCGGGACAATTATACCCTGTTGCGTCGCCTGGAAAGATTGCTGAAAGAGCATGCTAAGGGGAACGATCCGATTCTTCGCCAGGCTACGGCTTTGATTTTGATCCTGACTCCGAAGCAGAACCGCTTCGGCAGGGACGATGCGAATCTGGTCTACCAAAACGGCTCGCTGATGGCGGAAAGCCTGGGAGTGGCTCAATTCTATACCGGGTACCTTTGCACTGCCGTACGTCGGGATAAAAAAACGGTTTGGCCCGATTGCTCGGCCTGGAAGATTCTATTATTCAGGCAGGCATGGCCTTGGGAATGCCGGATTTTACCTATCCCAATTACATAGACCGGAAAGAAATTCGGGTAAAAAAAATCTGATGCTACGGCCCTCTTCCCGTAGTATTTTTCGGGATTTACCGCACTTCCAAATATTTCCTTACATTGGGGAAAAACACCCAAGACACTGCTTCTCAGACCTTGATCCTACTGCCTTTTGTGCATGCGGCCTTCCGATTTTTCTGGCCATAAATCCCTATCTTTGCAAAATAAAAAGCATTTCACTTATGGAAAACCCCATATTTACCCACCGATCCATCCGGAAGTATAAAAAAGATCCGATACCGCAAGACATCCTGCAGCGCGTACTGGAAGCCGGCGTGCGCGCCTCTAACACCGGCAACATGCAGGTTTACAGCCTCATCGTTACCACGGATGAAAGCATTAAAGAACAACTGGACCCGTGTCATTTCAA
>JAJQAW010000028.1 GCA_021203585.1 Rikenellaceae bacterium | reverse complement strand
CCGATAAACTCCCGGGATATGCCTTCAGCCGTTCGAAGCCGGGTCATCAGGTACTCGTTGAACCGGTCTTTTTCCGACAGCAGTTCCGAGTCGAAGTAATCCCCGGCATCCATCCGTTCCAGGTAGGTGCGGATATCTGCCCGGTTCCACCGACGCACGCGTCCGTCATAGGAATGGGCGCCCGGACCGATTCCGAGGTAAGGAGTGCCGTTCCAATAACCGCTGTTGTGCCGGGCCCGGTAGCCGGGAAGCGCTAAATTCGATACTTCGTAATGATCGAATCCGGTCCGCTCCGCCCAATGCTCCAGGATCCGGTAATGAGACTCGCTGGTCTGCTCCGCTACCGCTTGCAAGATTCCCTTTTCGGCCCATTTCCCAAATACCGTCCGGGGCTCCACGGTCAAATGGTAAGCGGATAAATGCGGTATACGGAGTTCGCCGATCCGGTTCAAATTGTTCTTCCATTGCTCCTCGGTCATGCCCGGTACTCCGTAGATCAGGTCCACGGATAGGTTTTCGAATCCCCGTTTGCGGGCCCGTTCAATCGCTTCCAAGGCCTCGAGTCCCGTATGCCGCCGGCGGAACAATGTCAAATGTTCATTCTCAAAGGACTGTACTCCGATACTGAGCCGGTTAATTTCCGTATCCTGCAACCGGATCAGGTATTCCTCCGTCAGATCATCCGGATTGGCTTCCACCGTAATTTCCTGCAGCCGGTTTGCCGGATAATAAGCCCGGACCGTTCGGATCAATTCCTGCAATTGCTCCGGGGAATACAGGGTGGGAGTCCCTCCCCCCAGGTAAACGGTCTGCACCGGCTCCCGGATTTCATCGCAGCGGACGATCAGTTCCCGGTGCAATCCCTCTCGAACCGGGTCTAACCAACCATCCGAAGCCACCGAATAAAAATCGCAATAACGGCATTTTTGCCGGCAGAACGGAATATGTATATAAATACCTGCCAACGAGCTTTTTATTTATCTTTGTCGCCTGCACCCTGCACAGAATAACCCCGCAAAGATACGAAAAACAGGACAAAAAAACGCATGGATACTGTCGATTCCGACTGTCATACTGATACTTGTAACCATATTGTCACTCTTGCCTCCGGATAATTTGCCTTCTACCCGGTCGTGGTTTTTGCAAATCCCGGGGATCGATAAAGGGATTCATTTTAGTTTCTATTTCGCCCTGATTTCAGCCGTACGGCTGGCCGCACCTTACAGACAGAGCTACCGACCTTCCCGCCGGTGGATGCTGTTGATTTTCGCCGCTGCCTACGGAGGCGTCATTGAATGGTTGCAGGGAAGTTATTTCGGACAGAGGTGCGAGATCTGGGATGAAGCGGCCAATGTGGCTGGAGCGGCAGCGGCTTTGTGGCTCATTCCTCAATCCTGGTTCGATCGGACGGCCCAGTGGTTTGGCCGGAAATAAACCAATTCACGCACCGGTTTACCGCTACAACCGGTTCGGATCCTTCCACCAGGAAATTTTGTTTTCCGATCCGGGGAGGGTAGAATTCGTAACCATTCGGAAATTTTCAAAAGTTTCGGTAACTTGCGGCCAAATCAAATCAAACCGAATATTCTTGGTATGAAAAACATAGTATTCTGCTCGCTGTTACTGGCCTTCGGTGCCTGCACCCGGACTCCGCAACTCAAACCCGAAGCGGTGCCGCAAGAGGTGATGGAACAGATTTACGAAGAGATTAAAACCCCGTATAAATACGGACTGGTCCTGACCGGAACCGACGCCGGTAAAATGACCGACTGCCCGACCATCTTCCGTCGGGACGGCCAATGGTATATGTATTACTTCGTCTTCGACGGACGAGGATACGAAACGTGGATGGCCCAGAGCGATAATCTACTCGACTGGACGACCACCGGGCTGGTCCTTCCCTTTACGGGTGATGAAGATTGGGATTCCAATCAGAAGGGCGGCTATCTGGCCTTGCCGGATACCGATTGGGGAGGCGAATACGCTCTGGAGGCTTACGACGGCAAATACTGGATGTCCTATTTCGGCGGTTCGTTCACCGGATACGAAGCGGGGTTGCTGTCGATCGGTATGGCCTACACCGAAGGAGACCCTACCCAACCGCATGAATGGCAGCGCCTGGAGCGGCCGGTACTGATGTCTACGGACGAGGATGCCAGTTGGTGGGACAACATCACGATGTATAAAAATGCCGTCACACGCGATCCGGAACGATTGACCGGATACCCGTTCTTGATGTACTACAACGCCAAAGGAGATTCGATCTCCAAAATACGCGGCGCCGAACGGATCGGTCTGGCCGTGTCGGAGGATATGATCAACTGGAAACGCTGGGGAACCGAACCGCTGCTGAGCCACGGTCCGGTGGGTATTACCGGTGACGCTTACCTGCAGCGCATCGGGGATGTCTGGGTGATGTTTTATTTTGGCGCGTTTTGGGAGGATCGTCCGGGTATTTCCGCCTGGAACAGCTTCGCCTGTTCCTACGATCTGGTCCACTGGACCGATTGGACCGGGGAAGATCTGGTGAAACCGAGTGAGCCGTATGACGCCAAATTCGCGCATAAATCCTATGTGATCAAACACGAGGGTGTGGTGTATCATTTTTATTGCTCCGTCGACTCACACGACCGGCGGGGAATCGCGGTAGCCACTTCGCGCGATTTGGGTAAAAGTTCGATGGAATATCCTCCGTTGCCGGAGGAATAAGTCTGCTGCCCAACGGGCAAAAAAAATCCGCATTCCCAGGGAATGCGGATTTTTTTCGGATTATCTGCAGCCGCAGTCCGATTGGCGCTTCGGACGCTTGTGAAATTTATGCAGTTTCATCATTCTTTCCTGTTTTTCCACTTTGTGGAGCAAACCTAACAACATAATCGGAGCGATGAAGTGTCCGACCATCATACCGGCATTTTTCCGGTGCATGCATTTCATGGTCACCGCTGTCGCTGCACACACACCGACCGCGCACAAAAAGGCTTTTGCCGGGATTTTATCGGTTTTCTTTTCGAGCATGTGCTTGAACTCCTTCTCTTTTTTCATCATTTTACCAAACATAATACGTGATATTAGATAGATTATTAATTAAAATTACGCTCTAATAGGCGCAAAAATCAGACCAACTCACGCTCAAAGCGTAAGATATCAGCAGCAGCCTTCATTTATTTTCAAATTGGGAATAATCTTTTTTCCGGAGGTGCCGGATCGACCGGGAAGGATCGTTCCTATCGAATCCGAGCTGCACGTAGATACCGGTTCATCCGGAATCCGTGATTTCGGACCATGCCCTCCCGACCAGCGCCCGGATTGGGAGCAAGATGGAGATAAACTGCTGCATGAGACCCTATGTGGGGTAGAGAAATCCGATCCTGGGCAACTCCCCGGTCAGAGTCCGGGAAGCCGAGGATGTGATGATGAAAAAATTCTCTCCCGCTACCGGCCGCCCGGGTGGGACTCCAGTAAACCGTAAATATATCGAAAAACGAACATTTCTTTTTCTCACCAGCGCTCCCGAGCAGGGTCGACAAGGCGCCGAAGAGTAAGATTTTTTATTCACTACCTTTATACAGCAGGTCAATCTTCCGTTTTTTCCCGGTACCGGGTCCAAGAATCTATGTAAAAATCAGAGCCGGGAGTGAAATCCGTCCGGACATAAATGGTTGTTAAGTTCGGATTGCCCTGGCAATACAGAGAGGAAAGTTTCCGATTGGAGGCAATATCCAATTCCGCAAGCCGGTTTTCTTGACAATTCAACCGCGCCAAATCGGAATTGTTGCCGATATCCAACCTACTCAGTAAATTGTTTCCGCAAGCTACTGTCTGCAGAGCGGGTTTTTCACGAAGATTCAGGTCGGTCAACCGGTTATGGCCGCAGTCCAGTAAAAATAATTCCGTACCTGTGCCCAGATTCAGGGCGGTCAGGGAATTATTAGAACAATACAGTCGACTCAATTTCGGATTGGAAGCCACATCCAATTCGGTTAATGGGTTATCCGTACAAATCAGGTCTTCCAGCCTCGGGCAGGGTGAAGGATCCAATACAGCCAATTGATTTTTCGAGCAGGATAAATGGATCAGCGTTGCATTCGCAGACAAATCCAATTCCGTCAGTTCATTGTCAAAACAGAATAGTGTCTCCAGTTTCCCGTTGCGTTTGATATCCAGTTCCGCCAGCGAATTGTTGTGGCAATAGAAGGATACCAGATCGGAACAAACGGAGACATCGATTTCTGACAAATGGTTATAACTGCAATCTAAGTAGGTAAGTGCGCGTGCAGGAGAAAGTTTCGACAATTCGTTGGCGCTGCAATCGATATAAGCCAATGTGGGACATGCCGAACAATCGAGCTCCGATAACTCGTTCCTGTAACAGGTGAGCATCGTTAAAGCAGGGTTATTCAGTTGTAAGGATTTTAATTGTCCATGGGTCCAATGCAATTGCTTTAATCGGCTGTTTTGGGAAACATCCAGAACCGGGAGGAAATTTTTCTCCCCGCTCAACTCTTCCAGCGCGGTATTTTTGGAAAGATCCAGCGCGGCTGCGGTCTGATTAGAATAAGAGAGCCGCTGCAGGGCGGAAAACAGTTCAATTCCCTGCAGATCCGTGATCGGCTGGACAAGAAGCATGTGGATGACCGCGCGGACTTCTTCCCAGGACAGGTCTCCATCCCAATCCTGGTCGTAATTGGAGAGGCAGTGCTGCCGGAATACCGGATCCGGAATGGCATCCAATAGATTTTTTTCCGGATATTGGCGGATTGTAAGCAGGATCATCTCCTGCCCGGCGATCAACTGGTAGCGGGCGTTCCTCAGCGTACCGGAATGGGGGGGGGAACCCGCACTCGCACCCGGTCCGAATTTTTCCCCTGTAATTTGTCGAATGCAATCCATTGTTCGCTTTCCGCATCCACGGCCTCGATCCTCCATTCCGCATCGGATTCAATCTCAAAGGTGTCGTAACCGAGAAATTGACCGGCATAATCAAAACTCAACGAATGATTTCGTACGGACAATTCGGCTTCCGGGATGGGTTCGGG
>JAJQAW010000219.1 GCA_021203585.1 Rikenellaceae bacterium | reverse complement strand
TTACTATCCCATCAGAAATGGCCTGTGGGAACGGTTATTCCAGCTTTATTATTCCAGCTTTATGGTGAAAGATTCGGAACCCACTCTCAGGTGGCCGTCTTGTTGATATTCCGGCCGGTAAATTCCGCAGGGCAGATCGCTGAAAGCGTTGTAGTGGCAGGTACGAGCCAGATCGATTTCCTTTTTCATGGCCGTAAGCAACACATCGGACAACAGATCGGAAAGCCAGTGGCCGCTATCGGTTTTGGGGGTGTAGACGATCGTACCTTTGCGGTGAAACAGTAGTTTATCGGTTTTTGCCGATTTTAATTGGTATTCTACCGTAACGGTAACCTCCGTGGTAATGGAGCTTTTGGTCCATTGGTGGATGGTGGTAAACAGGACGGCATCCACTCCAAAGATTTCCCCGAACCGTTTCAACGATTGTTCCACAAAGAGTTCGGCATCGTAGGCGCTTTCCTGCCGGAGTATTTCCTGGGTCAACAACGCAGGCAAGACATAATACCCTTTTCCGGCCAGGGGAACGGTGAGCGAACTGTACATTAATTCTTTGGCCTCCACTTTGGTGCTTCGGTTGATGGGTGGCATCACCAATAAGGTAAGCGGTTGTTCGGCATAAAGATCTGCAAAGTGTTCGGCTCGGGTAGGTATGGACGAAGCCGATTGACGAGTGCTTCCGCAGCCGACCAGGCATAACACCAGCGGGAAGAAAACAAATGCAGGTTTCATGGTTCCAGGCGTTTGACGATACGTTCGATGAAAGGAGTCGATTCCGGATAAATTTCCGTTTCTTTTTTTAACAATTCCAGTGCCCTTTCCGTTTCTCCGGTCTCTAAGAGCAGGAAACCGTAGTCCGCATACATGCCAGGCGGGGGTACTTCCCGGATGGAATAGGGGTTTTCGATGATTTCCCGATAGATCCCGATTAGTTTTTGGCGGTTTTGCTCGGTAGGAGCCTTCACGTATTTGTACACGGCATCATTGTATCCTTTCCAGTCGTAAAATTCTTTACTGCTTACGCAAGATACACAAAGGAGCAAAATCGATCCGATCCATACCGCTCTTTTCATTTGATCCGTAATCGTTTGGTTTGCTGCAAACCGATATAAAATCTTCCGAAGCGATGATTTTTCCGTCTTCTTTTACCTGAACGGAATGGTAACCCGGAGTAAGCTCCAGGGGTATCGCTTTGCGGTAATTTTTTTCCTTTTCCACTTTTCCATAGAAGTGTTCCGTTCCGTCGACCACGACGAAGACCTGTGAAGGCCGTTCTCCTACGCTGACTACGGTCAGGAAAGCTACCTGATCCATCCCTGAAGCATACGTGGCGTACATCCTCTTCTCGCAGGAAGTCATCGAGGCGGCTATGATCATCAGCGCGCATATTCCGGCAAACTTTTTCATGGCGTAGCTTATTGAATATCTGTGATAAAATAGTGTTCCAAACGGGAGTCGTCTACCTCCCTGGAAATGAGTGTGGCTATGGAGATTTCATCCGTAACCGTGCTGCCGAGGGTTTGGTCGATACGAATTCGAGCAGCTTCTTTGCCGGGTAATTCGATCATCATACCCGTTTGCGGATTTTTTACCCGGGCTCCTTTTTCCATGACCACATATTCATCGCCGGGCAGGATTCCCTGACTTTTGCCGCCGAAAACAAAATAAATTCCCTCCTGTTCAGACAACAAATACGCTTTCCAGGGATTATCCATACAGGTAAAGAGAATCTGTTCGGTCAGTTTGCCGATAGCGGCGGAAATGGCTTTGTCCGATAAGGTGGCGTCGTAATCCGCTTGTCCTCCGAGGCCTATCACCCGCTTATTTTCGGTCACCGCTTCCCCTTTTGCTTCCCCGGAAAAAACAATCAGGCCGATGGAGACGTCCACCAGTCGAATGCTTACTCCGGCCTCGACAATTTGTTGCTTGCTGTTGGAAAAACGCCGTTGCCGGCCAACTGTTTTACGGCCGTATTCGGTAATCGAGCCCACGATCAGATAATCTGCGCCGATGTTTTGGGAGACGGTACCCGCCGTACGAAGTTCTTCGGCGATCCGGTCGTAATCCTGCCGTTCGATGAGCAGAAATTTTTCGGTCGCGGCTAATTTTGCGGCAAGAATATCCGAAGCTTGTTTTCCCATCGGATCATTTTCTTTGTCATAGAAGATACTTTTGGCATATTGGGTCTCGTTGGAGAACCGTCCGATGGCCACTTTACGTTTCAGACTACGCGGACACTCCTGAGATATTCCCTGTACGGGAAGCAGGAAGGATAGGAGTCCCAGCATGAAGAATGTTTTTTTCATCACCTCAATTCTTTCAGTTATCGACTCGTATGTATTGTGATCCGGTTTGATTTCGGAATCTACCTCTTTAACGGACAATGGTCGATAAAGTTACAATTTTCGTCAAATGATGGAGCGGAGCAGCCGGATTTGCATTCTCGATCAGGACTACGAATCCACTGCGTACCGATTCAGGCATAAGAATTGTTTATGGGAGGTGAATCATTTCATTCATTTAAAACAAACGAATATGGACAATAATGTGACTTATCACGAAACGGTAGAGGTAGGCTATGGCCCGGTCCACCGAAAAAGAAAACGGGTCTCCTGGGGAGCTATTATCGGCGGCGTAATCACCGTTTTGGCTACTTTGATTTTGCTTTCCTTTATCGGTATGGCCATTGGTCTATGGGCATTCGACCCCACGGACAGTCAACCTACGCACGGCATGGGAGTCGGACTGATCATTTGGTGGATTATTTCCTGGTTGGCCGCACTGGCTGCCGGCGGTTGGGTTGCCGGTAAACTGGCCGGATTCGACGGCATGATTCACGGTTTTCTGACCTGGGCTACTACGTTGCTCTTAAGCGCGCTTTTAATGGGCATGTTCCTTTCGGGCGTGGCCAAACTGGCCGGGAACATATTCGGATCGGTTACTTCTATGGCCGGTCAGGTTCTTTCCGGACCGAGCTCGCCCATGCGAGGAGAACGATCGATGATGGGCCGCGAGCTGAGGAATTTGTTCGGCGATATCGACCTGGATGGGGAACGGGATGAAATTCGTCCCGAAGTGCGCCAATCGCTGCGCAGAAGCGGTGTTCGGGAATTTCAACCGGAATACGTGCAACGACAAATGCGTGCGGTACAGAACGATTACCAACGCACGGTGAAACGTTCCGTGGCTAACCCGCATCGGGCAGAGCAGCATATCGACGGTTTTCTGCAACGGACCAACGAGCGGGCGGAGAAAGTGTTCCGCGTGGTAGACCGGGAAGCGGTGCGGAAAGCCATCGCGGATAACCCGAGATTAACCCAGGCTGAGGCCGAGGATCTGGTCGATTATTACGTAGTAGCGGCTCAGGAAGGTCGTGAGAACTTGCATCAGATGCGTCAAAATGTGGAACAGGCCCGCCAGGAATGGAGTTCCCGGAAAGCGGAATTGCGCCAGGATGCGGAAAAAGCAGCCAACCGGGCGGCGTGGAACATGATTTGGTTTTTCTTTGCTCTGCTGGTAGGAGCCGCTGTTTCTGCGGTTATGGGTATGTTCGGTACCCGCATGACCCGGGAAGGCATGGAAGCCTAACGCAGCTATTCAGAAAAAAGCGAGGCACCGCCTCGCTTTTTTTATTTTCCCGGTTACCGCTTTGCGCCGTCATGGGCCGGAACTCCACTGCCGGCGTGGAGTAATTATTTGCGAAATGGAAAAAATCTTTTCAGAAGATACTCCTTTTTGCCGGTAATGTGTTACTTTTAGGCTATGCGAGTTAGGAAAAATATACGAACCCATCTTCTTTCCTTGTTCCATCTGTTCATTCCGCAACTCTGTGTGGTGTGCGGCTGGCTCCTGGTCGAGGGGGAGCAGTTTATCTGTACCGCCTGCCGCTGGCACATGCCGTTGACCTATACCTGGACTAAGCCCGAAAATCCCATCCGGGGAAAAATGTATGCCCTATTTATGGCGGAGCAGGCCTGCGCGCTCTTTTTTTATGAAAAGCATACCGGTTACGCCGATCTCGTCCACCGATTCAAATATAACGGTAAACCGGCATTGGCTCACGCGCTGGGAACCTGGTTGGGGCAAGAGATGAAACTTTCGGGATACTATGACGATATCGATCTGATTCTTCCGGTTCCGCTCCATCCGTTGCGCCGTCTAAAACGTGGATACAATCAGTCGGAGCATCTTTCCCGAGGCATCGCTCGGGCGCTCGGTAAACCGGTGAGTACCGGAAATCTTGTTCGTACCGTTCACAATCGGAGCCAAACGCTGCACGATTCGACCGACCGTTGGGAGAACGTTTCGGGAATTTTTGTGCTTCGAGATCCGAAAAAAGTGGAAAATAAACACATTCTGCTGGTGGATGATGTACTGACTACCGGAGCCACGCTCGATTCTTGCGCCGAAGCAATCCGCGCTAAAACAAACTTATGCCGCATCAGTGTGGCGGTGCTTACGGCATCCGCGCGCGATTTCCAATAACCCATTTCGAAGCATTTTATTCCATTCAGTAATATTTCCTGGGACTTTTTTATCCCGGAAAAACTCAGCAACCGAGAAGCGTGGAAAGTTTTCCGGAAAATTCAACGTCGTTTGGCTCTCTTTCATCGGGGTTCGAGGACCTGTAATTACTTTGTAACCGGATTGTCGAGACTTCGTAAAACGGAGGCTATAGTTTTGCCCCTGACAAACTTTGAAAACTTATGAAGAAATTGACTTTATTGCTGATTGCAGCACTGGTGGTAGGCTCCGCAAAAGCCCAGGACGCTTCGATTGAAAACCGTCTGAATGCACTGGAAAAAGAGATCACTAAAATGAATCGCTTGAAAGTATCGGGTTACATTCAAGCGCAATACCAATGGGGGCAGGAGGATGCTTCGTTGAAAGTCGGCTCGGGCAATGAAAAAGCCGGAGAGGATTCTTTCAACCGGATCGGTGTTCGGCGCGGCCGGATTAAATTCACCTTCGAAGAGGGGATTGCTTCCGCGGTATTCCAATTGGATGTGACCGATAAAGGAGGCGTGGGTTTTAAAGATGCCTACCTGA
>JAJQAW010000220.1 GCA_021203585.1 Rikenellaceae bacterium | reverse complement strand
ATATTCAGACGGGGGATTACCTTCCGGCATTTACCCTTTCCGGGAAGGACGGATATACCTTTTCACCGGAAGTCGGAACTGCATATTTGATCACATTTTTTAACCCAACCTGCCAGGATTGCAGGCGGGAACTGCCCAAATTGGAGACCGTGTGGGAGAACTTGAGGGGGCAGGAAGGCTTCGAAATGGTAAATATCGTGCGGGATATGACGTTGGATCAATTGTCCGAGGCGGCGGAGGGCAGCCGTTGGTTGGCTATGCCGGTTTATCCCGACCCGGATCGGGAGGTATACCGGTTGTTTGCGACTCAAACCATACCGCGGATTTACCTGACCGATCGTAGCGGTACGATCCTCCGGATGTGGGTCAACGAGGTACCGGAAACCGCCGAGGATTTTCTGGCCCTTATTCAAGCGAGTATAGAAAAGCCATAACATCCTTTCCATCCGGATAATCCCACAATTCCGGTTGCTGAGCCATTCCAAAAGCCACGGCGCGCGGATGTGGAATAGTCCGGGTGACCACACATTGAATCGAATCCTCGTGGGCTTCGATCCATTGTTCTACTTCTGCCGGATCCCGATACCGGGAAAATACCAGATCGGGAAGCGCTTCGGAAAATCCTGAATGCTCCCGCAAGGTAAAAAATCCACCGTCCAGAAAATCGGTGGACTGCATGTGCAGCATAGCTTTCTGGTGACGGTAGGCATTCCGATAATTCGGATGCGTCACGTTTCTTTCCTGCAACCGATGCAAAAGTTCTCCAATCTTGTAATTTTCCGGAAGGAAAAACCGGGATACGCTCCGGCATCCCATCCCGAAATAATCGAACACATCCTGCGTCAAACCGCGTAATTCCTCCGGAGATTCCTCTCCGCCGAGCACGGCAATGCTGGTCCGGTTTTTCCGGAGTAATCCCGGCATCGAGCCGTATTTCCGTTTGAAATACCGGTTCGTATTATCGCTCCCGGTAGCGATGACGGCATCCAACGGGGAATCTTCCGTCAATGGCAGGAGGGTCAGCGAACGATCGGCAGTCGCCAACGCTGCTATGGCTCGTTTCATGAGCGCCGTATCTTTAGAAGAGGTTTTCACGTAAGCCCGGTGCCCGGAAATACAGACACACAGCAGATCCAGAAAACCGACCAATGGAATATTTCCCGCCATCACGATGCCCACGTTCCGTGGTTCGAAATGGGCCGGACGGGGGTAACGTTCGAGCCAGCTTTCGAGTTTTTCCCGATCGAGCATTTTTTGGGACATTGCCTGGAGCGATAACCGAATACTATCGGCCGTAAACCACGGATTCTCCGACCGGGCCAACCGAACCAGTTCGTCGAAAACGGCGGGTCGCTCGGGCAGTATCGAATCGATCATCCGGCCCAGCCGGATAAAGGGTGCAGTACGGTACATTTTCATGCGGTATTTCGAGCAAAATTACGAAAAGATTCTATCTTTGTTAGATAAATGAAAAAGCCATGAGAACCCTTGCTTTAATTCCGGCCCGTTATGCATCGAGCCGTTTTCCGGGAAAACCATTGGTCGATATTGCCGGCAAACCCATGATACAACGGGTCTACGAGCGTGCCATCGCGGTGTATGATGCGTGTTACGTGGCCACGGACGATTCGCGCATCGAGTCAGCCGTCCGGGTGTTCGGAGGAAATGTGGTAATGACCGCCGAAGAGCATCAAAGCGGCACGGACCGTTGCCGGGAAGCCTTGGATGCGGTGGAAGCCCTTACCAACCAGAAATTCGACGTGGTGATCAATATCCAGGGCGATGAACCGTTCATCGACAAGGATCAGCTGCGGCAACTCTCCATGCTTTTTACCGATGCCCGCACCCAAATCGCTACCTTGGTAAAACCGTTTTCCGAAAACGAGGATATTTTCAATCCGAATTCTCCGAAGGTGGTTATGACTACGGACAATTATGCGCTCTATTTTACGCGCTCGGTCATTCCTTACCTGCGATCGATAAAAGAGCGGCAGGAATGGCAAAAATCCCATATCTTTTTCAAACACCTGGGTATCTATGCCTACCGGGCTCAGGTATTGCGGGAGATTACCGGTCTGAAGCAAAGTACCCTGGAACTCGCCGAGTCGTTGGAGCAGCTTCGATGGCTGGAAAACGGATACCGCATAAAAGTAGCCATCACCGATCAGCAAAACTACGCGATCGATACCCCCGAGGACCTGGACAAAGTGATCCGGCTTTACCGGGAAGGGCAATTGAAATAAGCGTTGAAAAAAACGGCTAACCGCTCCATAAATTCCGGGGCGGTTATTTTTTGGGTCAACAGTCCGGAAATGTTGGTGACCGGGCTGGGTACGGATGCAACATATTTTCCTCTCAGCGAATGATTTCCGTTGAGTGCAGCGTGCAGGATTTCCAGATCGGTATGAAAAAGCAGGGTACCGTGAAATAAATGCCGGCCCCGGCTGATATGAGAAGCGGTTCCGGATATTTTATTCCCATTGACCGATAACTCTTTCCGGCTACCGATTTGGGCAGGAATACCGAAAGATTTCAATGCGGCGACCACCGGCGAAAGAAAATCCCGGTCCAACACGCCGTCTTTTTCCGCACGGACGATGAAAGAGAAATTGATATTGCCCGAATCGTGATAAACCGCACCGCCCCCGGATAACCGTCTGAGCACAGGTATATTTCGGCTACGGCAAAAGTCCAAATCCGTTTCCGCTTCCGAAAGCTGGTTTTTACCGATGACAACGCAAGGGGCATTGATGTAGAGAAACAGAACGTCCTCACCGGGACGTTCTGTGAACAGTTGCTGTTCCCGGTTCAAGTTCTCCTGCGGGACAGTGGTATGGCTGACAATGATCTTCATACTACGATATATACCGGTCTTGAAACGCATTGTCCGGTCGGACGCATTCGACTTCCACCCTTATTTCATCTGACCGCCCATGAACAGAATCTCTGCTTTGCTCACGCGCGCTGCCTTGAGATTACGTCGGGATCAGGACAGGATGCGTACATGGAATGGAACAGTTGTAGAGCCGAACCGTTCTGTGGGCAGAACAAATAGTCCGTTACTTGACATTGAATGCGATCCGTAAATCTTCGATTTGCGCTTCATCGATGGGTTTTAATGTTCCGATCGGAGCCGCCATAATCAAAGATTTTGCGCTGAATTCGGCTACTTCTAACTTGTCGAACGTATTCAATAATTTATCCCCGGTTACAATCATCCCGTCGTTGGCCATCATCACCGCCGGATATTTTCCCACCAGTTCCGGAATCGGATTCTGGTCGCTGTACCGGATTCCGTAATCTACCGTAGGAATATCCTGTAGAAAAATCCATCTTTCCGGTATGGTATGGACGTCGTATTTGGTTCCGGAAGTGGCAAAGGCCATTAAATGGGGCGACTGCGTCATAATAATCGAATTGATATGCGGATTCATCTGGTAAATACGCTGGTGCATGGCCACCGAACGGCTCGGCACTTTACCCGCTTCGATCATACCGCCTTTTACTTGAACGATTTGTTTCGGCTCGATATCCCACCGCGCGATATCCCGGGGAGTAATCAGAAAATCATCCCCGCGCCAGCGCACCGAAACCGTACCATAGGAACTAATCATCAAACCCTGATCGCACGAACGGCGAACGATTTGCACGATCTCCGACCGGATCGCCCGTTCGTCCGATGGATGCGATACGTCCATGAACCGCGGCAAATTGGCCGGTTTGCATTTTTCGTAGGCGGAAATTTGTTCTTCGGATAGGTAGGTCGGTTGGCCGAGCGTACGGGAATTGATGATGGTCCGGGCACAAAACTCAAGTGTTTCAAACCGTTCGTAAGCATCCATCATATCCGTTCCGCAGAGCACCACCCCGTGGTTTTCCATAATCACGGCTTTGTAATCCGGGTTTTTACGGAATTCCTCGGCGATTTTCTCCCCGAGGGCGAGACTTCCCGGTACGTCGTAGGGCGCGAAACCGATTTTTCCGCACACCGCCCGCGCTTGCGGGATAATGTTGGTATCCGGAACCTGGTGTACGATGCTAAAGGCCACCAATCCAGGGGGATGGGCGTGAATAACGGCCGTCATTTCCGGACGCATTTCGTAAATGGCCTTGTGGAACGGGAATTCGGAAGAGGGTTTATGCTTCCCGATAATTTGTCCGTCCGGCTTCACGCACATTATATCGTCAGGACGCAGATTTCCTTTGTCCACTGCGCTCGGCGTAATCCAGATATCGTCGTTTTCATCCTTAATCGAGAGATTTCCACCGGAGGTTGTAGTCATCTCGCTACGGTAAATGCGACCGATAATCACAGCCAACTGCTCGCTCGGATGCATAAACTTCGTGTCCAATTGTTTCATTTTTGTAATTCGTTAACTAACCTATTGTATTATAACTAACCGTCTAAATTTTTATTGCTCAGGATGTACAACGTAGCGGTTTTCCACCAGGGCGGTCGTACTGTCCGTTTCGTATTTTCCTTTTTTCATCTTCATTCGCACGTGATAAAAATTGAATATTTTTCCCCGCATTCCGGACAGGCATGCAGATTTAATTTATATTGTTCCGGAACGTCGTTACATACCTTATCCGTTTTTTCCGACTGCTGCATAAAAGCCAGATCGCCGGTTTTGATCGGATCCACGTATTCCTTGACCTGCTCCGCCTGTGGGAAATAATGGTCTTTCGATTTCATAAATCGGTGACAAAATTCGCAGTAATAGAGTTTTTCCTGCGAAATTAAATAAAGCGGGAACAAATAAACCAGGAATTCGATGCCGTAGCAAACTTTCAACAGACTCGGAGAAATTTCGCTGTTGTTGAGAGTCATTCCGATGTGATCGGAGTAATATAAGATGCCGTCGAACACCTGTGCCGGACGGAAAAACCATTCGAAAAAGGTTTCATCTGCGTAATAAGCCAATAATCCGGTCCAGTCTACATACCAGGAAACCAGGCAGATGAGAAGAGTAACCAGCAGATTGACCGATCGATTCCGGCTTTTACTCTGCTTGATAACGAAAACTGAAATCCATGACAAAGCTACCATC
>JAJQAW010000206.1 GCA_021203585.1 Rikenellaceae bacterium | reverse complement strand
CGGCTACCCGATTCAAAAGGTCCGCCCGTTTTTCAAACGCAACCGCCCGCCATTGCCGGTACGCCTGGTCGACTCGCTCGACGATTCGGTCGATTTGATCGTCCGACATCTGAGGGAATTCTTTCAGTACCTCTCCGGTGGCCGGATTGATGGACTGTATGAGGTCTGTTTTTTGTGGATTTACGGTCATAATTTATTCAATTTTATATGAAAACAGAGCATTTTTCGTGCTAAGAATTCCACGTCGATTGGGGTGGTATGGAGTTCCGATTCTTTTCGGTCACCCTCCTTTACGGGTACGTCCCCGGAAGGGCAGCGGTGAGGCTCGTTCCCGCAGCGCGTCGGATCCCGGAGGAGACTCGGGTGAAACTTCCGGTCGAACCGATCCGCAAACCAGTGGGTGTGGAACGGTCGCCGGTTCACATTTATTTCTGGTTAAATAACGTGGAACCGTAGAGAGCCCAGGCCACCAAAAGCGGCTGAAAAAACAGCCGGATCAACCGTTTCCGGTCCGTATCCAGTCCAAAAGCATTTCGGTGATACGTGTATTGGGAAATATTACCCGGGAAAACGGCCGTAAAAAAAGCTGCGGCCGCCAATCCGGTGAGCTTTTTTCGTTTCATCAGTATCAAGGCCACCCCTAAGGCGATCTCCCCGTAACCGGATAGAACCACTGTCGTATCCTTGTTTAGGGGTACCCAATCCGGGACTTGAGCCTGAAAATCTTTGCGGGCGATGGTCAGATGGGTCGTTCCTGCCAGCAGCAGAAAACTTCCTAAGGCGATTCTGGCCCTGTTTTGCCGTTTTGTTGCTTTCATACCATTTTGTTTTTTTCGACTTGCTGTCAATCTTGTCCAACTTCCAGAAAGAACGGTTCCGGCATTTTCCGGGAGCGATTCGGCCTAAGTGTTTGCTTTCCGGCAATTACCGAAATGACCTGCAATTATGATACCTGAAAGGAATCTCGTCGATGCTTGTGCGAAATTGTCGAGAAGCACGGCAGGCCGGTCCGAATAAACGATTAATCAATTTAAAAAGAATATTTCCGGTATTTTTCTACCTTTATTCCGGAGAACGTAACGGGGATGCAATTAATCCGGCCACCCGGCGTTACATCGAGTAAGGGTGCGGTTTTACGGCCGCTCCCGGCTATGGACCGAACTTAATTCAGGTATTCCAGAAAAGATGAAGAAATTATTCTGTTTATTTCTGCTGCTGCCGGCATGGGGTTTTCTTTCGGGTCAGCGAACTTATCCGCTGGAAGGGAGGGTGTTGGAGGAGCAGGGGAGTAGGCCGGTTGCCGGTGCCTCCGTTTACGTCCCAGGCCGCGAGGATCAGGGCACGGTTTCGGACCGGGAGGGTCGGTTTATGCTGTATTTTCCGGCCGGCACTTACACCGTGGTCGGTGAATTTCTCGGATTCGAACCCGGCCGGAGGGAGATTCGAGTACCGGAAAGCCAAAGTTTGACCCTTTATTTACGGGAAAAATCGCAGCAGATCGAACAGGTGGTAATCACCGCCCATTCTGCTCGGGAACGAGTGGCCGAGGTTCAAATCGGAGTGGAAAAAATAGAAATGGCCGAAATGTCCCGTATTCCCGCGCTGTTCGGTGAGCGCGATCTCATCCGTTCGATCCAGTTACTGCCCGGCATCAAGTCCGATGGCGACGGTTCGAGCGGCTACCAGGTCCGGGGCGGCACCTCGGCCCAGAATGTGATTTTGCTCGATGATGCGACTGTTTATAACGCCGGCCATTTGATCGGAATCTTCTCCCCGTTCAACGACGATGCCTTGACCAATGCCTCTTTGTACAAAGGTCAGATTCCCGCCCAATACGGGGGGTCACCTCCTCGGTCTTCGATATTCAGACTAAAAATGGGAATTTGCAGGATTACCGGGTCAATGGTTCCCTCGGATTGCTGTTTGCCAAGCTCCACGTAGAAGGCCCCATGGTCCGGGATCGGATCTCCTTTTTCGTAGCCGCTCGCCGCTCCTATTTCGATTTATTCCTCCAGATGACGGACGATTATAAGAACACCGTAATGAACTTTTACGATCTGAACGCCAAAGTCCAATACAGTGTGAACGAAAACAATCTCTTGTTCGTCTCCTTTTTTGCCGGCCAGGATAATATGGGATTGGACGATTTGATGACCATGAACTGGGGAAACCGGTCGACTACCCTTCGGTGGTTGCACCGTTTAGACGATCGGCTGCATCTGAATTCCTCGTTCATTTATTCCGGCTACGACAGTAAAACCGGAATGGACCTGTTGAATACCGATCTGAGCTTTGACGGTTACGTCAATCAGGGCGGGATAAAGGAGTCGTTCACCTGGACTCCGGACCAGCGCCATACCTTCCGTTTTGGTGTTCAAAGCACGCTTCTGTCCCTGAAATCAGCCGAATGGACCTACAACGGACTGCATGAACGGGAAAAGCGGGATGCCTGGGGAAATACGCTCTGGCTAAATGACGAGTGGACCGTGAGCGAGCGGTTGCAGGTTTCGGCCGGTGTACGGTTCAATGGTTTTTCCGCCCTGGGCGGCTCTCCCTATTACCGGTTGGATGAGAGTGGGGATATCCTGGATACGCTGCACTATAAACGGGGAGCTATTGTTACTACCCATATGGCCCTGAAGCCCCGGTTGAGTATGAATTTCCGGATCGACGAACGGAAAAGCCTCAAACTGGGCTACAGCCGCACTTCACAAAACATCCACGCGATCCGGCCCACGACCATGGCCCGTCCCTTCGATCGCTACACTATCAGCAGCAACCTGGTCCGGCCGCAGCGGGCGGATCAGGTGAGCCTGGGCTGGGCCGCCCTCTCCCCCGGCAACCGATATGAATTTTCGGTCGAAGGGTATTTCAAGTCCATCGACCATGTGTACGATTTTAAGGAGGGCAAATCTTTCTCGTCTGAAATCGAGATCGAACGGATTATTCTGGGTGGCAGGGGACGCGCCTATGGTGTGGAAGCGTATGCCCGAAAAAATACCGGGCGGTTGACCGGCTGGCTGGCTTATACCTTATCCTGGTCGAAAAATAAGATTCCGGGAATCAACGGGAATCGGTGGTACACCGCGGGAAACGACCGCCGCCACGATATTTCGCTGGTCGGTCTGTTTGAACTCGACCGGGGATGGCAAATGGCCGCGGCTTGGGTTTATAACACCGGGCAGGCCCTTTCCGCACCCAGCGGTAAATATGAGTTGGACGGCCAGACCATCTATTACTACGCCGAAAGAAACGGGTACCGCGCCCCGTCGTACCACCGGCTGGATTCCAGTTTCACCCACACCAAACAAAAGAAAAATCATACCCGGGAATGGACCTTCGGCATATACAATGCCTATTGTCGGTATAATCCATACTTGATTTTCTTTGAAAACGACGACGACAAGCCCTCCGGCACCCGGACCGTTCAGTATGCTCTGTTCGGGATTATTCCTTCCGTTTCGTATTCCTTTAAATTTTAGAGAGCCATGAAAAAATATCTCTGCGCGCTTACGGCAATCTTTTTTTGCAGCGGTTGCGAAAAGGAACTGCACTTGGATTACCGTTCCGTCGATCCGCTTTACGTGATCCAAGGCAGTCTCACCAACCAAGGAACGGAAGTATGGATTACCCGAACGCGGGACATGGAGGATGGCCGGAAAAGCCAAGGAATCGGGGAGGCCGCGGTCGTGGTCACCGGAGAGGACGGCACGTGGGAAAGATTGGTTTTCCAGGAGGACGGTTGCTACCGTTCCGCGTTGGTCGGTACTCCGGGGGTTGCCTATACGCTCAGGGTGAGTATCGGGGAAGAAGAGTTCCTATCCACTTCCACCATGCAAAATCAAGCGGAAATACTGCCGCTCGAATTCGAATGGGTCAGGGTTATGAGCGGAGAGGTGCTGATGTGTTCGATGTTCGTACAGGACATTCCGGGGGAGGAGAATTATTACTACCTGTGGTTGCTGAAAAACGATGAAAATTATCGCTGAGGATTGCTTTCCGATAAATCCAACGACGGACAATTGTTGTCTGCGGATACTTACTGTATGGCCGAAGATGCTTCCTGGAACGATGAGGAAATTATTCGCAACGGGGATAAACTGCGCTACGAGGTCCGCAGCATCGACCGCAAAACTTACGACTATCTCTATTCGGTAGCCGTCGGAGAGGATACCTCTTCCAATCCGCTTGCTGATTTTTCCGGGGGTTGTCTGGGGTATTTTTCGGCTTACAGCGTTTCGATCCTGGAAAGCACCTTCAGCTTTCGGTACGTAAAATAACGTTTTCGACCGAACCTGCGTTTGGATCGAAAGACCGCCCCCGCAAGGAAGCTACGGGAGCGGTCGCGTGCATCAGACTTTATTGGTTACGCAGCTGATTCGGAATTGTTGAGGGCCATGGCTGTCGCTTTCGGCTCGGTCTGGTCAGGGTTCCTCCGGAACCCCGGATATGCGGTCTTCGGTGAAGGAACGCTTTACCAATTTGTATCCATAACCGTACACCGTTTTGATCTGGATGTCGGCTCCGGCTTCCCGCATTTTTTTTCTTAAATTTTTAATCTGGGCATACACAAAATCGAACTTCCCGGCCGGATCCGACGCCTCACCCCACACGGCCGCCGCCAACATTTGTTTGCTTACCAGCAGTTGGGGCCGTCCGAGTAAATAATGGAGTATCTCGAATTCCTTTCGGTTCAGTGCCACAGGAGTACGGTCTACCCAAACTTCGAGCTGCCCGGTATCCAGCTCCACATTTCCCCATTTCAACGTAGGCCCGCTCTCGGCTGATTCCCGGTTTCGGTCCAGGCTTCGAAGGCACTTCTTCAGTTCGGTCAGTTGAAACGGTAGCAGCAGTACCCCGTCGGCTTCCCATTCCTCCCCGATCCCCGGCTGTTCGGCCGATTGCATGGTCGAAATTACGATCACATACCGGTATTTGCGCGCGACTCGCAACTGTCCGAGCCGGGAAAGTTCCTGCCGATCCGTCAGCGCGGGATTCAACACGAGGCAGTCGTATTCATGCGCCGTTATTTTTTTCAGGGCCTGTGAATAAGAG
>JAJQAW010000312.1 GCA_021203585.1 Rikenellaceae bacterium | reverse complement strand
TTCGTTCGTCCAGGTTCACAAAGGCGGGACGAAAAATAGTTTGTTCAGCCAGAAACTGGTCCTGTTTACGTAAGGAGTCGAGGGGAGTGTCCTGCGCGGCTGCCTGGATGGAAAAAAACAACAGATTTAAAATAATCCCAACGGTGAATCGTTCCATAAGATAAGGCTATAATTTTTGGTGATAACCATAGCGGAGCCGGTTTTATGGCAAAAGGTTTCACAAATTCATTGCCAAAAAGTCTATATTTGTTAAAACCGAACTTAAGTATATGAACAAAATCGATTTCCGGCAGCTTTCTTTTTTCGAGCTGAAAGCGGCCTTAGGCGAACACCATGTGAATTCCGAGTTTATCGTCGGCGATCCGAGCCAATTGAACGTCCCTACCGATATATTCAATGAACCCATTCAATTGGAAGGGAGCGCACTAGCCCTTTGTCTGGAAGGGGAAGCCGTATTGACACTGAACCTGCAGCGGCTTACCTTGAGGCAGGGACACATGCTGGTGATTCCGGGTAATTCAGTGATCCAGTATCACGAACATTTACCGGATTTCAAATCTTACATTGTCGGGATTTCGCGCGAGTTTTTCGACGGCATGCAACTCAAAACCATTCTGCCGATTATGTCCGAAATCATGAAAAATCCGCTACTGGAACTTTCCGAGCAGGATATCCGGCTGATCGTCAACTGGGGCCGATACATTTCCGGCAAGTCGATCGATGAAAATAATCCCTACCACAAACAAATCATGCAGCATCTTATTCTCTCGCTGTTTTATGAAATCGGTTACATCTTTCTGAAACAACGGGGCAAAACGGTAGTCCGGCAAAAAACCCACAGCGAGGAAATTATGGAGCAATTCGCCCGGTTGGTCCGGGAACACTACCGCACCGAAAGAAACGTCGAATTTTATGCCGACCAACTCTGCCTGACCCCAAAATACTTATCTACTTTAATCAAGAAGAACAGCGGAAAGAGTGTCCCGGAATGGATTCGGTACGCACTGATCATGGACGCCAAAGTTCAGCTCAAATACAGCACGCAGACGGTACAACAGATATCGGAAATGCTGCAATTTCCCAATCCCTCTTTCTTTGGCCGGTTCTTTAAAAAATATGTCGGAATAACCCCCTTGCAATACCGGATGGGTGAATGAACGGCTCACGCATGCGAAAGTCCTTCCGATAGTAACCCGTTCGAGCAGGTACATTCATTTTTTTGGCTGCAGGAAATTCCCGATCGATTCGATGAGTTTGTTTATGCAGGAGATTCACAGTTCTACGAGACGACCGAAAAAACCGGTACCCTACCCGATATCGAAAAAGGAGCACTCCGCACGGAGTACTCCTTTTTTGATACTAGAAATTCTGCCACCAAACTACCGCACGCTCTTGCGGAGTGATGTACATCGGATCTTCCGGTGTGATATCGAACGCATCGTACCACGGGGCTACGTGAGGCAATGTGACATCGACACGCCATTTACCCAACGAATGGGGATCGATCATGGTGAGCCGCCGGATTTCCTCATCGCGGATATTGCCCGCCCATACTCCGGCGTAGGCCAGGAAAAAGCGTTGTTCCGGAGTAAATCCTTCTTTTTCCGGGAGAGGATTATCCCGAGTCGCTTTTTTGAACGCTTCGTAGGAAACGACCAGACCGCCCTGATCGGCTATATTTTCCCCCAAGGTAAATCGTCCGTTGGCATACAAACCGGGTAATACTTCGATGTTGTTAAAAAATTCAGCCAGTTTATCGGCACGGGCCTCGAATTGTTCGGCATCGGCGGCGGTCCACCAATCGTTCATATTGCCGTCCTTATCGTACTGACGGCCCTGGTCGTCAAATCCGTGGGTCATTTCGTGGCCGATCACTACCCCGATCGCTCCGTAGTTAAACGCGTCGTCCGCTTGCATATCGAAGAACGGGTACTGCAGGATCCCGGCCGGGAAACAAATCTCGTTGGTGGTCGGGTTGTAATAAGCATTTACCGTCTGAGGGGTCATGTGCCATTCGTCCTTATCGACCGGTTTGCCGACCTTGTCCATCATTTCCTCAAAATAAAAACGACTGGCCCGCAGGACGTTGTTCCAGTAGCTGTCCGGCTGGATATCTAGCGAAGAATAGTCTTTCCATTTATCCGGGTATCCGATTTTCACATAAAACGTAGACAGTTTTTCGTGGGCTTTGGCTTTGGTTTGATCGCTCATC
This sequence comes from Rikenellaceae bacterium, assembly GCA_021203585.1. Classification (GTDB taxonomy): domain Bacteria; phylum Bacteroidota; class Bacteroidia; order Bacteroidales; family Rikenellaceae; genus JAJQAW01. The sequence continues at coordinate 2,865 of JAJQAW010000312.1, read as the reverse complement.
CAATCCAACTGGCTGATGCGGTCGCCCAAAGCCTCTTTCAGGTTGTCCACCAAATGGAGCATCCGTTGTTTGGCTGCCGGTGGGAAGTATTTTTCGACATACATTTGTCCTACCGCCTCGCCCAGGAATCCGTTTACGGCGCTCACGGCCCTTTTCCAGAGCGGCTGCATAGATTGTACCCCGGAGAGTGTCTTGCTGTAAAAATCGAAATCCTGCTCCTCCATCGCATCGTTCAGGTAATCGGCCGAACGGTTGATCAGCTTCCATTCCAAGTAAGCGATTTGGGCATCCATCGGCAGCGTGTTGATCTGTTGTACGGCGAATCGAATCGGCTCCACCTGACCGACCACCACTTCCTGTACGCCGGGTGCGCCCAATTCGGTAAAATACCACGACCAGTTTAGGCCCGAGATATTCTCCTGCAGTTGATCGATCGTCATTTTGTTGTAATTGGCCTGCGGATCACGTAATTTTATTCGGTCGTACAGCACCTCGGCCAGATCGGTTTCGATCCGCATGATTTTTCCGGCTTTGGCCGCGGCCTCTTCCGCCGAAAAACCGGCCAGGGCAAACATCTTCTCTATGTGCTCGAGGTACTTGGCGCGCAGTTCCTGGGAATGCTCGTCCTGATCGAGGTAATAGTCGCGGTTACCCATGCCTACACCGCCCTGATAGAGATTGATTATATTCATCGCACTGTTCATTTCATCCGCACCGACGTAAAAGCCGAAATAAGCCGAGAAGCCTTCCGGGGCCGTTGCGGCCAGATAAGCCTTCACGTCTTCGGGTGATTCGAGCGCGGCGATCCGAGCCAGTTGCGCGCGGATCGGTTCGACTCCGTCGGCATTGCGTTTTACGCTGTCTATCACCTGGTTGTAAATCGTGGCTATTTTGTAGGAAATGGTCCCCGGCGCATTCGAACGGGTGGCAATCTCGCCGATTAGTTCGTTGAGTTGTTCCCGGTTGTTCTCGGCCAACTGGTCGAACGATCCGAACCGCGAATACTCGTCTGTCAACGGATGAGCTGCGCTCCACCCTCCGGTAGCAAATTGGTAAAAATCAGTGCCGGGAAGAGCCGTGGTATCCAGATTTTCCAACAAAATTCCGGCGCTCTGCGGTTGGGAGCTATCGGTTCCACAACCGGTCATCGCTAACAAAGCCATTGCCATGGGCAAACAGTAAGATTTCTTCATGAGATAGTTTTTTTATGGTACAAATGTAAAAAGGATTCACGGTCGGGCAAGGGGATTGTCCAAAGTTTTTAACCGGCCTTTGCCTCTTGCCTGCTCCCTCCGAAAGCCTCGCTACCCCGCACCCCACGGTACCGGCCTGAAAATTTCCGGACAGGGAGTCGCTGCTGTCCGGAATTTCGCCGGTGATGTTCCGTTGCGGAGCCCGAGGCACGAAATCACGGTGCATTTTTTGTTTACCTCTGGGAATTGTGCTAATTTTAGCTCCAAATCTCCCGGCCGCTCGCAGCGGCTTTTAAAAGAAATAACAATGAACGGAACAGTCAAAATAATTTGTGAGAATACGGGAAAACCGCTCTATGTAGAAATGGGAACTTCGCTGAACGAGGTGATCCGAATGATTTCCCTTCAGAACCCCTACCCTTTTCTAGCCGCCTATGTCAATAATGTGGTCAAAGAATTGGGTTACCGTATTTTCGATCCGGTATCGGTACGGTTTATCGACATCACCCATTTCGAGGGCATGCGGGTGTATGAGCGGACCCTGATTTTTATCATGCAAAAAGCGGTGACCGACCTGTTCCCGGATAAGCGGCTTACCGTCAAATATACGGTTGCCAAGGGATTTTATGCCGAAATCCTGGATATGGAACCGCCTACCGAACAACAAATCGCTTCCATACAAGCCCGCATGCGGGAATTGGTGGAACAGAATATCCCCATCGTCTGGGAAAAAGTGCTTTATACGGAAGCCGAAGAGATTTGCCGCGAATTCGGATTCTACGATAAAATTCAATTGCTCGAAACCCGACCGCATCTGTATGTCAAAATGTATCGGCTGGCGGATTTACCGGGTTATTTCTACGGGGCGCTGGCTCCTTCCACCCGATTTATCGAGTTGTTCGAACTGAAAAAATATTACAACGGCATTTACATTTCCAAACCGCGGCGTACCGAACCGGATAAACTGGAGGACATGATTCCGCAGGATAAAATGTTCGATATTTTTCAGGAGTACAAAGATTGGGTGAATGTGCTGGGAGTGGGAACGGTCGGTGCGGTAAACGGAAAGATGCTGGCCGGCCAGGGCAGCGATATGATTAAAATTGCCGAAGCCTTTCACGAGAAAAAAGTTGCCTCGATCGCGGATGCCATCAATGAGCGGCACAAACGGGGAGCCGGACGGATCATCCTGATTTCCGGGCCCTCCTCCAGCGGCAAGACCACTTTCTCCAAGCGCCTTGGGATCCAGTTGCAGGTGCTGGGACTGCATCCGGTCATGATCTCCTTGGATAATTATTTTGTGGACCGGGACAAAACCCCCATCGATGAGGATGGAGAGCACGATTTCGAAGCGTTGGAGGCGTTGGATGTCTCCTTGTTCAACGACCATCTGCTGGCTCTGATGAACGGAGAGGAGGTTTCCGTTCCCCGGTATGATTTCCTGACGGGTAAGAGCATTCCGAATAGTTTTATATTGCGGTTTGAAGAAAAATCGGTCTTAATCTTGGAAGGCATTCATGCCCTGAACCCACGCCTAACCGCAGAAATATCGGATGAGTTAAAGTATAAAATTTACATTTCCGCGCTGACTTCCATTTCCATCGATAATCTCACCCGGGTACCGACCACGGATAACCGTCTGATCCGCCGGATTGTTCGGGATTACGAACAC
>JAJQAW010000311.1 GCA_021203585.1 Rikenellaceae bacterium | reverse complement strand
CTCTTTTTTCGTCGGGATCGTCATAAGTGTATAATTTACATGGCCACGCCGGTGTTACCCCCCCCCTGTACAGATCAGCCTGTACCCGTTCATCTTCATCCAGACCGTGTGATCTGGTTTCTGATGTAAATATAAGCGCCTGATCCTGTAAATTCCGCTATTTAATGTTTAATTAACCTTTAATTAACTCCTGCTTTAATAGGCGCCGGGAGAGAAAAAAACGGGGGTACCTCCCGGCATCCCCGTTAATTCGACAGCCACTCGATCTTTATCCGCACATGAGTCCCCTGAGATAAAAACCTGCTTCTCTTCCAATCTCCCACACTACTGATTCTAAAAGACACTAAACTGAACTAAACCGAACTGGATCATTGGCCTTCGCGAAACAGGAAACCGGTCGCTGTCGTGGTTGATAATTACTTTATGAACTTTTATTCGAAACTGTTTTCTGCATTTTCTTTCTGCGCGGTTTTAGAAATTTTTCCCGCAGGGTGAAAAATTTCCCCAACGTGTATTCCGGGTACCATCCTCGTTTTTGAGCATATCTGCTTACGTATTGAGCCAACAGTGGATAATCGAAGCCAAGGCGTTTCATACTGTTCAGGCATTGGCGTTTCGATAACTTTTTCCGGAAATTCATCCGGTTGATGTCAATGATCGAAAAACGGTAATTTCCCGCCTCTTTTCGGTAGAGGATATTCAACGGATTGTAATCGCGGTGAATGATACCCTGCTGGTGAAGCCGTACCGTAAAATCGACGAAATCTTCCAGTACCTGCAACCGTTCGGGGTATTCCTCGAGGGTAGTCAGAAGCGGTTGATCCAGAAATTCCGATACGAAATAACCGGTGTAGAACAAGCCTCCTTTTTTTATTTCGATGTAGGCCACCGGATTGGCCGTACCGATGCCGCGCCGAAATAATTCGAAGGCGTATTCATACGAACGCCGGGCTTTGCTTTTGCGTAAAAAAGTATAAGCGATCCGGTTGTAAAACCGGGGACGGACGTACTGTTTTATCACGTAAGTTTTTCCCTCGAGGGTCACTTTGGTCAGGATATTCCGGTGATCCCGAATTACCTCGTCCACGGGGTGGCTTCCTTGGGGCAGGTTCCGGATAAAATCGGAAAGGTTTTCAAATGCTTCGGCAATTACAATTTTCATTCTTTTCAAATTCGCGAACCTTTCTTATTCCCGCCGCCCCGGTCCGTTCCTCCGTTTGCGGAGGAATACTGCAAAGGTAGCGTGCCGGCAGGATGCAGAAAGGTCTATTTGGGATTCATTCTGTTCAAAATGTCGAAAGGGCGCGGGTTTCAGCAGATTCCCCGGTTGGAAGGACCGCTTCGATGTGATAGCCGCGCTCTTCGAGCCGGCAGAGGAGGTCTTCCTGTCCGCAAAGATGCAGGGCTCCGACAGCCACAAAGGCCGGGCCGTCGGCGAAAATCCCGGGCAATTGTTCGATCCATCGGCTATTGCGGTTTCGATTGATCGACCGAGCCGTTTCTTCGGACAGGATACAAGTAGATTCCGGATCTACGAAACTCCGGGTATACATCCCCTGCAAGTCAGAATCGGTGTAGCATTGGTTCAGCAACCGGATCGACCGGACCCCGTATTTTTCCTTTTCATCGGATGCACGAGCGGCCTCTTCTACCATACGGAGCAGCATGCGTGCTTGTTCAGCCAACGGTTCTGCCTCATACAAAGCGCTGTATTGCTCTTCGAGAGTTTCCAGTGCCCCGTACGGTTTTGCCCTGAGCGCGAGCGATTTCCTGCAATCGTTGATCCATACTGACATGCTGATGCAGATCGAACTCCGGCATGCATTCACGATACATCTTTTGGGGAATCAGAACCATACCGATGCCTGACGGTTTCATGCTTCCCAGTCGATCGAGACCGCTTCCGAGTACCGATTGCAATCCCCGGTCGAGCTTTAACAGGTCATCTTCCGGCAGCAGATCGGCATAAACGACATCTTCCGGCAATAACATGTATCGGTTCAGTACCGTTCGTGCCTCCCGGGCATGCTCTTTCAGTTGCCATATATCGAGTTCTCCGACCAGCTGCGTACAACGCTCCAGGGCCGGACCTAATCCGGGGTAATGCAGGGCGAATGCCGCCTCGGCAAAGTGGTGCGTACCGAAAATATAAGAGGGGGTATTCAGGCCGTTTCCCGAAATTTTCCAGAGTAGCGAACCGGTGAATCTCCCGCACTCGGGGCTCATTCCGGTAAAGGGAGCGTATGCCAAGGGAAGGGTGACCATGCTGTTTTGTGTAACTTGTTTGAAACCGCTTGCGGTGTCAGTGGTGATCCGGTCCGGTCGGTAGCTTTTGCGATCGGTCTCCGTTTTATTACCGAATCTTATTTACCCGCTTCGGGTTGGCCGGAAACCAGCCTTTGGCTACCCGTTCTTTTTGTTCGAACAATTCTTTGATGGTCCAGAAGGAGGTAAAGGCGAAAACTCCGGCCAGAGCGGAGAGTATGACTTGTTCGGTCAGGATGGACAGCACGATCTCTCCGGCTCCCATCACCAGGAAGATCCACCAGCAGGAGGTGCCGAAATAGTATTCGCACTTGACGACCAGCAGGTGAAATAGTCCGATGATTAAAAAAGTGGCCAGACCGATAGCCAGCCCGGAAAGGTGGTATGTGGTGAGAAAATCCATAAGCGATAAAATAAAAACGCAAAGATAAACGATTTCATTTTACCGCACGGGATAATCGGCTCGGAAATGTACCGAAAAAAGGTTATCTTTGCTGTTCGATTAACGAAAAACAATGACTCATCTGCAAACGGTAAAACAACGTTTTGGAATTATCGGGAACAACCCGGAAATGAACCACGCCATCGAAGTGGCACTTCGGGTGGCAGCCACCGATCTGTCGGTGCTGATCACCGGAGAGAGTGGGGTGGGCAAAGAGTTTTTTCCCCAGATCATTCACGCCGGTAGCGCTCGCAAACATGGCAATTATATCGCGGTCAATTGCGGTGCGATTCCGGAGGGCACGATCGACTCGGAGCTGTTCGGTCATGAAAAAGGCTCCTTCACCGGAGCTACGGAAAGCCGAAAAGGTTATTTTGAAGTAGCCAATAACGGTACGATTTTTCTGGACGAGGTGGCCGAATTGCCTCTTACTACTCAGGTAAGGCTGTTGCGTGTACTGCAAACCGGGGAGTTTATACGAGTGGGGTCTTCCAAATCGCAAAAAACCAATGTCCGCGTCGTGGCGGCTACCAACATCGACTTACGAAAAGCCATCGCCGAAGGCCGTTTTCGGGAGGATTTATTTTACCGGCTCAATACGGTGCCTATCCATGTGCCGCCATTGCGTCAGCGAAAAGAGGATATCAATCTGCTGTTTCGTAAATTCGCTGCGGATATTGCCCTGCAATACCGGATACCGGCCATCACCTTGGACGATAAAGCCAAAATCGTGCTGCAGGATTACAGTTGGCCGGGAAATGTCCGGCAACTGAAAAACGTGGCCGAGCAAATATCCGCCGTGGAAGAATCGCGCACCATCACACCTGACATTTTAAAAAAATACCTTCCGGATTATGCCCCGGCCGCCGTGCCCGCCGTGGTTCCCGGCGGAGAATACCGGGAGGAGCAAAGCGATCGGAATTTGCTGTATAAAATCCTGTTCGACATGAAAACAGACATCAACGATCTGCGGAAAATGATGTTGGAATTGATGGGGCGCGCCGGTACCGAACGTTCGGGCGAATCGACGCCTGCAGCCCTGCCCGCGACCACTTACCTTCCAGCCACACAACCGGTTGCATCTTCTGTGGTGGCGCCGGCCTCCTTTTTTGCCGCACCCGATGCGGCACCCGATGCCGACTTTGTAGAAACGGAAGAGGTGACCGAAGAGGGGCCGGCGGAAGAACTGACCAAAGAAAAAGTAATGAGGGATAACATCGTCAAAGCCCTCCGTAAACACAACGGTAAACGCGCGGCCGCAGCCCGGGAACTCTTTATCTCCGAACGTACGCTTTACCGGAAAATCAAAGAACTGGGAATCCATGACAGCGATTATTAGAAAAATAGTCTTTACACTGGGCTTAACCGGCCTGTTTTTCCTGTTTAGCGGCCTGGGGTGCCGGGTTTCCTATACCCTGAGTGGAGCCTCGATCCATCCGGATGCGCGGACGGTGAGCATCGCTTATTTTCCGAACAACGCTCCCTTGGTCGCGACGATATTGAGTCCGACCTTTACGGATGCTTTACAGGAAAAATTCGTGAGCCAGACTCGACTGAGCCTCGTTCAAGAGGAAGGCGATCTGGATTTCGAAGGGGAGATCGTCGGATACACCTCGACGCCGACGGCAGTGACTGCTTCCAACGATTTTCCGGCGGCCATGAACCGGCTCACCATCACCGTGAGGGTTCGTTTTAAAAACCGCCTGGAACCGGAGTACGATTTCAACCGCACCTTTTCGCACTATGTCGATTACGATAGCAACTTGACCCTGCAATCGATGGAAGGCGAATTGATTCCGGAAATCGTGACCATGCTGGTAGACGATATTTACATGGCAGCCGGATCGAATTGGTAATGGAAAAATGGATCGAACGGATCGGGCATCCGCAAACACTTACCCCCGGCGATCGGCAAGATCTGGAACAGCTGGCGGGACGGTATCCCTGGCTCGTCCCTGCGCAGCAGCTGCTGCTTCGACTGGCGGAAGGGTGCGGGGACGAAACGGAGGCGCTTCGGATTCGAGATCAACTGGCCTTGCGGCTGGCTTTCTATCCCGCCCCGGAACTTCTGTTGCAGGAACCGGACTGGTCCTCGCTCCAAAGACGTGGAAGTATGGCTATGGTGGAAGATTTTCTGGCCGTAGCGGATAAACGGATTGTGCCGGAGAATTCGGCCGGCGGGGAAACTGCCGATTTGGCCCAGGGTGTACCGGGACCGGAACAAGACGATCTGGTCAGCGAGCCGTTGGCCAAAATCTACGCCGCTCAGGGTTTACACGAACAAGCTGTTGCAATATATCGGCGGTTAAGTTTGAAATTTCCCGAAAAAAGTGCTTACTTTGCGGACTGTATTTCCGAATTGAAACAAAATAAATAACAT
>JAJQAW010000385.1 GCA_021203585.1 Rikenellaceae bacterium | reverse complement strand
CAGGGATGCAGGCCGCACTGACCCTGAAAGAATTAGGACTTTCTCCGGTTATTCTTGAAAAGGAGGAACGACTGGGGGGAAAACTGAACCTGTGGGACCGTCTTTTTCCGACCCAAACTCCGGCAAAGGAGGTGTTGGAACCGTGCCTGGCAGCGGTAAAAGAAGCCGGAATCGAAGTGCGTTGTCATACGGCGGTCGAAAAAATCGGAGCCGACGGCAGAAGCGTCGTTTTGAGTGACGGAACCCGACTGGATGCTGCCGGGGTGATCGTGGCTTCGGGCTTTAACCTGTTCGACGCCCGGTTGAAAGAAGAGTATGGTTACGGCATATACCCCAATGTAATCACTTCCGCCGATCTGGAAGAGCGCTTTCAATCACACCGTGTACTGACCTCCGAAGGCGTTCCGCCGAAACGGGTGGCCATCCTGCACTGTGTCGGTTCCCGGGACGAAAAGGTGAACCAAAACCATTGCTCCCGGGTATGCTGTATTACCGGTGTGAAGCAGGCTATCGAGATCCGTCAGTTGTATCCGGAAACGGAAGTCTTTAATTTTTATATGGATATGCGGATGTTCGGGGCCGGATACGAGGAAATTTACCGAGAGTCGCAGGAAAAATACCACGTGAACCATGTCCGCGGCCGCATCTCGGAAGTAAGCCGGACGCATCAGGGACGGCTGGCCCTCAAAACGGAAGATACGCTGATCGGGCGGCCGATGCGCATGGAAGTGGATATGCTGGTATTGCTGGTGGGCATGTGTCCGGCTCCTTCCAACGCATCGTTGGCCCGAAGCGGCGGACTGGCCTTGCGCGCGAGCAGGTTTTTCGATCCGGCGGACACGTTTTCCGGTAACCTGCAATCCGCTCATCCGAATGTATTTTTTGCGGGCACGGCCACCGCGCCGAAAAATGTACCGGAGTCGATGAATGAAGGGGTAGCGGCCGCGTGGCAATTATACCGTTCGGTGAAAAAACAGGCGCCATGAAAAACTGGGGCTATACAATCAGTAAACCGCGGGTGATCGACCTGAATGCGAACGACCGGGAAAAGTCCGGGGCGCTGCAGGCTGTCGAACCCTACCTGCGGTCTTGTATCGGCTGCGGGAACTGTACGGCTACCTGTACGGCCGGAACGATCACTTCGTTCAATATCCGCAAACTCCAGACTTTGTTCCGGCGGGGAGAATTCGAGGGCCTGCGCGCCGAAATCGATAAATGTATGTTGTGCGGAAAATGCCGGATGGTGTGTCCGCGCGGGATCAATACCCGGAAAATGATCGTGACCATCAAGCGGTTGTTGGATCAAAACCCTAAAAACGACCGGTTATGAATGAGATGATGGAAAGCGTCAATACCAACTTCGACCCGTTTGTCCTTCCGTTTAGCATCGGGTTGGTCTTTCTGTTCGGGGTGGTGCTGTACCGCTACTTCAAATGGTTTTTCGAATTGCCTTTCTCGGCGCGGTTTCAGTTCGGCAAGAAAATTTTTTCGTGGCGAACACTCAACGCGGTCCGGGAATGTATCGAAGAATGCCTGATCCACAAAAGCGTTTGGCGGCGCAATCCCCTGTTGGGGTATATGCACATGAGTTTCGCCCTCGGTTGGTTCCTGCTGATCGTGGTCGGTAAACTGGAAACTTCCGCTTATATCGGGGATCTGGTCAACCCGCCTTACCTGCACGTATTTTTCCGTTTCTTCTATCCGGAAGAATCTTTTTCGTTCCACCGTGGATTCAATTTTGCCTTCCTGATGGACTTTTTGCTCATATTCGTTTTGTCGGGATTGCTTCTGGCGATCTTCAAGCGGGTCCAGTCGCGGGTACTGGGAATGAAAAAAACGACGAAGCATACCACCGGCGACCGGGTGGCTATGTCGGTACTGTGGCTTATTTTTCCGGCCCGGCTGTTGTCCGAGAGCATCACCTGCGGACTGTATCAGGCCGAACCGCTGCCGACCTGGCTGGGGAATTTTATGACCCACGGATTAGGAGAGGGGCTGCGCCATGCTTTCGGTGTCGAAACGCTGGCTTATCTGGAACTGCCCGCCTGGTGGTTGTATTCCATCGCTTTGGGTGTTTTCTTTGCCGCCATGCCGTATTCGCGCTACATGCATATCTTTACGGAGATTCCCTATATTTTCCTGAAAAACTACGGCATCCGCAGCACCGAAGAACCGACCAGCATGGATCATTTCCAGTTGCAGGCTTGTTCGTGTTGCGGCATCTGCATCGATCCGTGTCAGCTGCAAAGCGCCGCCGGGATCGGGAATGTCCAGTCGGTCTATTTTATCCGGGACCGGCGCTACGGGATGCTTACCGATGCGGTGACCGATAACTGCCTGATGTGCGGGCGGTGCGAAGTCAAATGTCCCGTGCACCTGGATTTGATGAATCTGCGCCAGAACAGCCGGACGGCACGCGAAGGAGAATTGGCGCATAACCGTTACGGTTACCTGTACGGTGCGGATCGTTCGCAAGGAAACGGCAAAATCGGTTATTTTGCCGGATGCATGACTCTGTTGCAACCCGCAGTCCTGGAATCGATGCGAAAAATTTTCGAGGCTTCCTCCGATCGGGTATGGTGGGCGGATAAAGAAGGCGGAGTGTGCTGCGGCCGTCCGTTGAAGTTGTCCGGTGAGCTGCAGGCCGCCCGCCGGTTGATGGATTATAACGTCGAGTTGTTCCGTAAACATGAAATTACGACCCTCGTAACTTCCTGTCCCATCTGCCTGAAGATTTTCAAAGAGGACTACGGGCTGGAAGACATCGAAGTGCTGCACCATTCGCAATACATCCTTCGCCGGATCGAAGAGGCGAAATTGACGGTGGTCGGAACCGATACGCAGTTGGCTTATCACGATCCTTGCGAATTGGGCCGGGGGTTGAAAATCTATAAGGAACCGCGTAAACTGCTCTCCAAGGTGGCCTTTGTCCAAAAATTCAAACAGGCCAAGAAAAATGCGCTGTGTTGCGGAGGAAGCCTGGCCAACCTGCAACTCAGTGCACCGCAGCAAAGGGCGATCGCCGCGGATGCCGCCCGAATTTACGCGCAAAAGGGAGCGGAATTATTGGTCACGGCATGTCCGCAATGCAAGGATTCTTTCAAACGAGACAGTCCGATTCCGGTCAGGGATTTGGCCGAAGTGATCGCCGAACGGCTGGTGGTCTCGAAACGGGATTTGCCCGAGAACATCGGTGTGAGTTGACGGCGATTAAGCGGACATTAAAATTTGAGGAGCGTATTTCGAAAACGTTCCTCTTTTTTTTATCTTTGGTTGTTTTTACTAACCATAAAAAACTAAACACCAACCCGCTTATGAAAAAATTAGTTGTTCCGTTCATCGGCCTGGTATCGGCCGTTTTATTCTTTTCCTTTGCAGAGCAGCGTTATCCGGTGATCTACATGATCGGAGACTCCACCATGGCCAATAAACCGATCGACCGGGGTCGACAGGAACGCGGATGGGGAATGATGCTGCCCGGATTTCTCGACGCTAAGATCAAAGTGAGCAACCACGCTTTGAACGGACGCAGTTCCCGCAGCTTCCGCGACGAAGGGAAATGGGAACCGGTGTATGAAAATCTCCGACCCGGTGATTATGTGTTCATTCAATTCGGACATAACGACCAAAAAATCGGAACCCACCGGTATTCCGATCCGGATACCTTGTTTCGGGAAAATCTGAAACGGTACATTACCGAAACCCGTGAAAAAGGGGGAATTCCGGTCTTATTTACCCCGATCGCCCGTCGGCATTTCGACGAGCAGGGGAAGCTGATCGATACCCACGATAAATATATCCGATCGGTATTTGTCGTAGGACAGGAAATGAATGTTCCGGTGATCGATTTGAATAAGTCGACCACGGAGATGATCCTGGCCTGTGAGACGGAGGAAGAATCGAAAAAGTTCTTTATGTGGATCGAACCGGGAACAAGCGTCGTCGCTCCGGACGGAGTGAAGGACAATACGCACCTGAACGTCTATGGGGGCCGTACTGTGGCCCGTTTGGCTGTGCAGGAAATGGCCCGAGCTATTCCCGATCTGGCGCCTTTTTTTCGGGATTACGATTTCGTGGTGGCCCAAGACGGCAGCGGTGATTTCTTCACGGTGCAGGAAGCCATCGATGCCGTACCGGATATGCGCCGCAACCGAACGACCGTTTACATCCGCAACGGGGAATATAAAGAAAAATTGGTCCTGCCCCGAGCCAAGCAATACGTCAGCTTTATCGGCGAAGACCATGAACAAACGATCCTCTCTTACGACGATTGCGCCTCCAAACGAAACCGCTTCGGAGAAGAGGTCGGAACTTCGGGGTCGGCCAGTTTCTACATTTACGGTTCCGGTTTTATCGCAGAAAACCTGACCTTTCAGAATTCCGCCGGCCCGGTCGGCCAGGCGGTGGCGGTATTTGCCGAAGGGGATCGGTTAACCTTCCGCAAGTGCCGTTTCCTCGGTTTTCAGGACACGCTCTACACCCATGGTATGCAGAGCCGCCAATACTACGAAGATTGCTACATCGAAGGAACCGTCGATTTTATCTTCGGTTGGTCGACGGCCTATTTCAAGAATTGTACGATCCATGCCAAAAGCAACGGATACCTGACAGCTGCCTCTACGGCGGAAGGAACCCAGTACGGGTATGTATTTGTGGACTGTACGCTCACGGCAGCTCCCGGTGTGGACAAAGTCTATCTGGGCCGTCCGTGGCGGGATTATGCCAAGACAGTATTTATCGGTTGCCGGATGGGCGATTTTATCCTTCCGGCCGGTTGGCACAACTGGGGCAAGCCGCATGCCGAACAGACCGCTTTTTATGCCGAATACGGTAGTACCGGTCCCGGAGCCAATCCGGAGGCGCGGGTAGCCTGGTCGCACCAGCTTACGGCGGCACAAGCCGAAACATATACCGTGGAACATGTACTGGGTGGAACGGACGGCTGGAATCCGGCCGATGCGCAATTTCAACCGGCAAACCGTTAACAAAGGATTGTTATGAAGAAAATACTACTGAACACAATGGCCCTAGCCCTGGCATCTATCTTAAAATCCCAGGAACGTGTGGAAATGCAGATCTGGCCGGAGGGG
>JAJQAW010000396.1:3065-5106 GCA_021203585.1 Rikenellaceae bacterium | reverse complement strand
ACAATAACCTCAATACTCATGCCGGATTATCGATGAAAACAAAGTTTAGGAGAGATATTCCGGCCATCCCGCAAACTTTTCCGGAGATAGCCATATTTCCCCGGTCCTATCTTCGATCCTTAGCCCCGCCTCGTCCCGGCCCAGAGATGTTGTCCCGCTGTGATGCACTTAATTTTTACTACCCGAAAGAAAACCGCTGCCCGTGTCCGCGTTGTTCAACAACTTCCGCGCCGTACGGATTTCTTTACCATAGCTTAGATTCACGTTCAATTTTACCAGCATCGTACGGGACATGTGGCGGGTATGAATATCCGAGCGCACGGGATTGAGCGCAGACCAGTTTTCGCTGTGCAGTTTGTAGTTTTTTGTAAAAGGGCTCAGCGAACCCACCAACAGAGCCCAGGAAGGCCGTTTATACCCTACCATGATGGTATAAGACTGCTGGCTTTCGATGACCTGCTCCCCGTATGCCGAGCGCGGAGGGGTAATCATATTCACATTAGCGATCAACCGGCCGTAGGAAAAATCGATCGCGCCACGAAGTTCGTACATGGGTATAAGTGTGCTGATAATCGTTTCCTTTGCTGATAAACCGGCTGAACACGGGGGCAACAGAAATCGATAGGTGCTCCATCCACGGTTTTACCCGCAGGTTGAGTTCCGTACTGAAATTGTGGAAAGAATGCTGATTTTCGTACATCCGGACGAAGGTTCCGTCTTCATACAAAACCGATTCCATGACCGGATTGTATTGTCGGATATACCCGGTGTTCCATCCCACAGCCCATCCGGGACGGGAGTATCCGACGGTAAACATCTGTTCCAAAGAACGAAAAGGCTTCAGTTCGGGATTTCCGCGGCGCACCTGATACCGGTCGACGGGCTGCTCGACATCGTTCAGATAGCCAATGGACGGGGTGTGGGTTTTCAGGTCGATCCGGTATCGTGCCGTCAGGTCTTTGATCAATTCGTAGGCCACTCTTGCCGAAGGTTCGATCGCGTATTTTTCCCGGCTCACATCCCTTTGGCTGTAATAGATTCGGCTCGCTCTGGTCCCGGCCATATAATCCACCCTGCCCGCACGGCCCAGATATTCGGTATATACCTGACTCTCGGCCTGCCGCAGTTGGATCCGGACCGCCGAATTCCCGGAATAGGAATTTTCCGTATACGATTGGGTATGCCTCATTCCGGCCGTCCAAGTACCGCTTCCGATCCGGTTTTGGTAAATCCCCTCACCGATCAGAGCATATTTTTCACTTTCGACCTCGGATCGGATATCCGTCAAAAGGTCTTCCTGCCGGGTTTCCCGGTATTGTCGAACATGATCGGTGGCGGTATAAGTACCGACCGCATTGAGCAACAGGATCTGATCGCGGGCCAACGATTTTTGGAAATAAATGTCCAGGGCGGAAATGCGTGTATTTTCCGCCGTATTGGCGTAAATCCCCACCGGGAATTCGGAATCTTCGGAATAAATTTTTCCGCGCCGGTCCTCCAGGCCGGAAGGAAAATCATGCAAAGTGAAACGCAATTGCGAGTTAAACAGGTAATCACCAGGCTCATGGAGACTGTAATTGAGCGAACTGCGGAATATTTTTTTATCGAACGGTGTTTCTTCGCTCTCCTCCACCCGGTGATGCGTACAATCGGGAAAATGGAAGATTTCGTCATATTCCCGTGTCCATGTTTGCTTGCGGTGTTGTAAAGCCGCGTTCAGTGAAAATTGCGATTTTCCCCGGTTGGAGGCGGCCGAAAAAAAATCGTCGCGGGAGGTTTTTACCGAACTCAGGGCTTCCATAAAACTTCCGTTAACCGTCCCCCCTGCGTTGGGTTTGCGGGTGATGTAGTCGATCACCGCTCCGGCATTCCCATACCGTACACCGGGATTGTCGTGATACTCGATCCGCAGCACATCTTCCGGCGCAAGAGCGGCGATTTCGTAATGACTCGCCTCTACCCCATTGATGCGCAACCGGACTTCCCGGCCGGCGAACATACTGACCTCTCCCGTCATCGGATCGACCATGATGCGCGGCAA
>JAJQAW010000396.1:0-3055 GCA_021203585.1 Rikenellaceae bacterium | reverse complement strand
GCAACTGCATCTTTCGCAACAGGTCCGCACCGTCGGTCGAAGTTCGGATTTGCTCGGAAGAAGGAAGGATGACCTTGCGATCGTTCTTTTCGATGATGGAGCGGGCGATTATCGTCACTTCATCGATGACGGTAGCGGACGGTTCTAAGGCAATTTCGAGGGGCCCTTGTCCGGTATGGACAGCGACGACGATCTCGCGGTAGCCGATAAAGGATACTTTCAGCAAATAATGGCCTTGCGGCAGATCATTCAGCGTAAACAATCCTTGCGGGCCGCTGGCGCTTCCCCGAATATAAGTCGAATCGGTGTCCATCAGTACCGTGCTCGCACCGACGACGGGGCTTCCGTCCGAGAGATCCACGATACGACCTTTGCAGGCGGCGGTTTGGCCATAGGTATTCAGTGCGAATAGAGCCAGGGACATAATCAGGATAAAAGTTTTCATGGTTTTTCGTGTTTAAACCGACCGGTTGGTATGTTACACTCAAAACAATCCGACCGGTTGGTATGTTTTCCATTAAAAAAAGCAGGTATTTTCCTTGGTAGACGAACCAGACGAGGTAATATTTTATGGAGATTGCGCCAACAGATATAATTAATCGGGCCAAGCGGTACTTATCGGTGTCCACCCGGTTATTTTCCAGAGTAGCCAACTGGAACCGGCTTGCCGGAAAGTTGCCGATACCGCGTAACCCGACGCGACGGAAGAAATACGGCAACCGCGTTTTTAAATTATTACCTTCAAAGAGAACAATGCTACGAACTTGTTTCGCACCCCCTTGCACTGATGAGGGAAAAAAGATTATCCCAAGCGGTTTTCATTGTTTCCAGGGTTTGCCGATCGGGATACTTAACCAACGCGGTCAGGGTCGAACCGTCACTGATGTATAGGAACATTTCCGCCAGCTGGCGATCCGGTATCTCACTGACAATTTCTCCCCGCTCTTTGGCTGCGCTAATAGCTCGGGCCCAGCTGGATAGTTCCACCTGGCGCTGGGCGGCATGAATTTCGGCGAACGACTCCACACGCCGGGAGGATTCGGCGATAAACAAAAACAGATTGCTTTCCGCTTTGAGATCATCCAATTCGGAGGGTTCGCCGAGTTTATCGAGGTAGTGACGGTAGAAATCCCGAAACGATCCGGTAGGAAAGCCGGAATAATCCGTAATCATGATGTGGTTGTAAAAATAATGGACCACCTGCTCGTACACTTGCTCCTTGCTGGCAAAATAATGGTAAAAAGCGCCTTTGGACAGGCCGGTGGACTGGACGATGTCCCGCAGAGTTACCTCCCGATAACTTTTGGTTATAAAAAGCCTGAACGCTTTGATTAATATGTATTCCTTCGTATCTCTCATATACCGACCGTTTGGTATTTTCCAAAGGTAATCAAAATCCCTGAACGTGACGGAAAAAGAAAGAACCGGACAAGTTTCCCCGGCCGGTTCTTTCCACCTTTTATAAAATTGTAAATATGGGGAAACGTGATTAATCGTGGACTTGCCGCAATTCGAGATTGCGCTGGTTTTCATCCGTGTAAGTCAGTGTAGCCTCCTCGCCCTTACCGCGCAATTCGACCCGGTCGTTTTTATATCCGTAGCCCGATCCAGTGGGATACTGCCTCAGACGATACGTTTGATCGCCGACCGTAACGATAGCGGCTTCACCGGCCGGGAAAAAAGTTATTTCGACCGGGTAAAACATGCGGCTAATGCCGTCCGAGCCGTTAAATCGGGCGTGGATCGGATTCAGTTTGGCATCGTGACGGTATACCACTTGGCCGCGCCGCTCGATCAGCCAATCTCCGTCCACGCGGCGCACGTTGTAGGTATCGTCATCCTCGACATTCCATACCGGGCCCGTGGCCGTTTGACGGCGTTCCAACACCGTGGATTGCGCTCCGTGGCTATTTACGAACATTTCGGCGCGGGTCGAATCCCGATTGAAAATGACATAGGCCAGATGATCCATATCCGGATTTTACACCGACATAAACGGGATTGCACGGTCGTAAAGCGACACATAATCGTTATCCAACGCCGACCAAGCGTAACCCGCGTCCAATTCGATTTTTCTTGCCGCGATTTCCCGTTCCTCTTCTTGTGTGGAATACAGGGTGCTGTCGATTCTTTCCCGGTCGGTAACCCGGTTATTGTTTCTGGACCCACACGAGACGGCCCCCAACAGGAGCACCGCTGCCAAGATATAACTTTTTTTCATGAATCTGCTGCTTATGAATTACTGCTCACCTTACAAAAAACGCGCCAATGAGGGAGCCGGATTCCAATCGTCCCGGATGCGGAATATGTTTTGCGGCGTATAGTTCGCCGCTTCCTGGGCAGTGAGCTGCCGGCTCCACGCCACCCGGCCATCGGTAGAGGCTCCGGGGCCGTAGTTGTTGTATTCCACATAGCGGGCAGTAGACTCGTTCTCTTCCTTTCCCCAGTTGTGCCACCCTTCCGCTCGAATATGTTTACCCATCTCACACTCGATAAAGGCTACGGCGGCATAAGGTCTCCACGGCCGTCCGAGGTAGATCCGTTGGTTCGGGGTACCGTCTCCGGTGAGGCGGCATCGATAAAAAACATAACCGTAGGGAACGGAGGCCTCGGTCGAAGCGGCGGTAAGATACGAGTTGGCTTTACTGTTCAGTTCGCACTGGTGGAAATAGCAAATGGCCGCACCGAAAATATAATCGGTCGTTCCTTCGATGTAGCAATTATCAAAATAACAACGGGAAGTGCCGCCTCCGGTATAAATGGTGTCCTGATTACCCAGAAAACGGCAATTGCGGAAAACCAAGCGATCGCCTTCGGTATGCAGGGCTACCGCTTGACCGATTCTTCCGGCGCAATTTTCTATGGTTAGATTCTCGACCGTAATGTCGTTGCCCTGTATGCGCAGCGTGTAAGTCCGAAAGGTTCCCATATTGTCTTTGGCGGCGTAGTCGTTGTATCGGATCACCGTTTTTTCTTTGTCTTCGCCGACAATGAGGATCTTATGGTGGGTGGACGGGATGGTGCCTTTTTCGTCGTAATTTTCCTATTTAATGAA
>JAJQAW010000335.1:495-5109 GCA_021203585.1 Rikenellaceae bacterium | reverse complement strand
GTTGCAAGGAGAGGGGCCCGGCCATCCGATCGCCGAACGTTCGGGGGACCATTTTTACGCCCCGAGGAGTACTCCGGCCTGGCGGATCGACTTCCTGCCTCCGGTTGCGGATAACCTGAATAGGGCGATTCCTGGCTCCGAAGAACCACGGGCAGATCCGGAGCCGAATCAGTCTCTATCCACTCCCTAAGGGGCCGCGTCCGCTTGACCGTGCATCGGTATCGGATTCGAAAGAAACACTTAAACCGAAATAAAATGAAGAAATTAGCATTGATTTTCCTGGCTCTCGCGCTATGAGCCTGCAGTTCCTCCGGCTCTACGGTACCGGACGATCCGGTCAAAGCCGCCCTCTATTATTTTAACGCAGCCAAATCGGGCGATTACGACACTTTTCTGGACAGTTTTTATTTCGGTACGGAGCTTTCCGAATTTCTGGTTACCATCGGAAAAATGTCTCTGAAAGAAACCATTCTAAACCTGGATGAATTTGCCGAAGACGCGGATGAGGCCCATAAGAACATCGCCAAAATGAAAACGACGGTAGTCGATGCTCATCAACACGGCAGCAACCAGGCTCACCTGACCCTCCACATCTCTTTTCCGGACAAACAGGTCAAAGAGTTCGATCTGAGTATGGTGAAAATCGACGGCGTATGGAAATTCGTGGCGCCGTTCTGACTCCCTCAACCGAACAAAAAAAGGCCTAAACGGCCTTTTTTATTTTCAAAGATGCACGTAAGCGGACACGGAAGTTCCTTTTCGGCATAAGGTTCGGTTCTATTTTCTCGGCAAAGATGTAGAAGGGAGGTGTGCCATCGGCCAATCTCCGTCCATTTTACGGAGAGGTTTACCGCCGCAATTTCGTTCTCATTTTCATTTTCCTTGCTACTCCTTTTCATCCTCTCCTGTCCTATTTTCTTTCCGCTTCTCCCTCCGGCGGCGCAGCCGGAATCGGCGGGCGGTCCGGAAAAGAGCGGAGAGTTTAGCCCAAGCCTCCGGGCGTGTCTTCCGATTAAGCTTCCGGACTCTGTTCTGAAACGATTCCTTTGTTGTTTTTCCCATCGATGAAGATGTACAGCGGCGCATCGAAGCGGACGTGACGTACGAATTCCGTCTCTTCGAGCGCCGGCAGGCTATCCAATCGTTCCACCTGAAAGGATCCGTCGCCCACAAAAGGATTGATGGTCAAATAACCGGCCCCGAAAGAGGTCAAATTCTGGAAAAAATGCGTGCCCTGACTGGGTTCGACCCGGAAATTTTTTAAACCGCATTCTACGATCACCCGGGCTTCGGAGATGTGGCTCCATTTGATGGGTATTCCCAACCACGGATCGCTCGATCCCCAGCGTCCCGGTCCCACCAATACATAATGGGTACCCTCCGCTTTCAATTTACTATTCATTTGGTCCACCTGCCGGGCCATTCGCTGCGTATGGGAAGCATCGAAAAGGTCCGGTTTTATATAGACCACGTCCCGGATTCCTTCGATCAATCCCAAACCCAGGGCCGATTCGGCATAAATGAGCGCTCGATCGGCATCCACCCGAGCCCAATCGATCGAACTGTTGTCCTGGTTTTCGACAATCGGGCGAATTTGCAGAAAATTGAAAATCCGTTCGTGACCGTAAGGCACGTCGAGATTGACGGCGAATTCCAATTCCACCGGACATTTCATGGCCTCTTGGCCCAATTCCAGCAAATCGACCAGAATCTCGGCCAAAGGAAAGGTATCGTACTTGAGCACATGCGCGAAGGTGACCAATTTCCGGCCTTCATCGAAGGGACTGTCCGAAATGCGCTGGTTTTGCATGTCCCACACGGAGGAGACATATTTCATATTGCGGAAATGGATCGCCTTTTGTATTTCGAACCGCCGGAGATTGACCGCGTCGTCGATCGAAGTTTTGAACTCCTCCGGACGCAAACTCAAGGCGTACATTTCCCGTTGCGTATCCCGCAGGGTAAGCTCCGGAGTCGATAATTGCAACACGTTTTTCGGATGGCGCGGAGAGAAACGAAGAGTTTGTCCTCCTTCGACGACCAGTTTACCCAGTCCGAGCGCGATATTGGCAATCCCGTCTTCCGGTTTCTCGTCGCCGATGGGATAAAAATTGATCGAGTGCGCCACCCCGGAGATGGTCGGAAAAAAATATCCTTGGTCCTCCGTTCCGCAAACCTCCTGGATGATGATCGCCATTTTTTCATCCGACAGCACATTGTTGATGGCGGTAATGTAGGCACGGCTGGCCGAAAAATAGACCGAAGCATAAACGCTTTTAATGGCTTTGCCCAGTAAGCGCAACATCTGATCCTGATTAGTCGTTCGCGGGATCATATAGGTCGAATAAACTCCAGCAAAGGGTTGATAGTAGGAATCTTCCAATTTGGAGCTGGAACGGATGGCCAACGGTCTGCGCACCGTTTTGATAAAGGCCCGCAATTGATCGATCAGGCTCTCCGGCAATCGGGAACTGACGAATTCTGACAGGATTTCGTCGTCGGTCAATTCGGAATTTATTACGTATTTCAAGCCGTTCTCCCGGATGAATTCGTCGAAATAATCGGTCGTGACCACCACCGTGCGCGGTATCAGTAACCGCACGGACTCATATTTGTCGTACAGTTTATAATCTTGAAGCAATTGGTTGATAAAAGCCAATCCACGGGCCTTCCCTCCCAAAGAGCCTTGTCCCATTCGGGCAAACCAGATGTAGCCGTTGTAAGTTTCGAGATCGAACCGGGCCACTACGCCCTGACCCAGCAGACGGCGGTAATCTTTGATGATCCGGATCAGGTAAGTGCGAAGATCGGTAATCGAACCGAAATAGCTGATGCTGACGGCCCGCAGTTTTCCGGCTATGGAGAACAACCCGCGAGCGAACATCCATTTGGACAGGTGATTGTTCTCCGAATGATAGGCCAGTACGTGATCCGGAATATCCTCGATCGCATGCTGCATTTCCCGCAAGTCCTTGGCCGTGCCAAGCACCTCTCCGGTTTGAGGGTCGGTAAACAAAAAATCGCCGAAGGAAAATTCACGGTTGATGTATTCCGATAACTCCAAGAGCAGGGTTTTGGAATATTTGACCACAAATCCCACCCCCATTTGCCGGGCTATTTCCCGAATATTCTCCTGGGAGGATTGCAGCAAAAAGGGCATCAACGGATTGTCCGCCCGGATCAGCTTGCACAGGTCCAGCCCCGCATCCAGTTTCTCCGAATCACTCGGATCGTCTTTGCTGATAATGAAACCCACGTCGGAGATCACGCCCAGCATATGGTCTTTGTAACGCTCGTATAACCCGACCGCATCCGTGTAGTTGGTGGCGAACAGAATTTTCGGCCGCGCCCGTTTGCGGAGTTTTTGCTGTTGTTCGTTAAGCGCCTCCTTGAGCAATTCTTTGGACTGCTGTAATATAATCTTGTATAAAGCCGGCAGATAGGTCGAATAATACCGGATCGAATCTTCGACCAACAGGATACACTGCACCCCGATCCCCAGAATATCCGTATCGGCGTTCATCCGATCCTCGATCACTTTGATAATGGCCAGAATCAATTCGGCATTCCCGTGCCAGTAAAAAACATGATCCAGCGCCGATTTGTCTTCGTCCTGGATGCGTTTGTGGATGGCTGTGGAATAATGGGTCAGCAGGACCCGGGGAATCTCCGGGTAACGCTGCTGAATCTTTTTTCCCAATTCGAACGGATCGCTGTCCCCGATGTTATACATCATGATCACCAAATCGATTGCTGGATGAGTGTCCAGAATCTCGAAAGCCTCGCCGGCGGAACTGGTCCGGATGAATTCCGGCGGATTGCTCAGATTCAGCTCCAGGTAATCCTGATTGAGCTGCTGCTCCAATTGTCCGTCTTCTTCCAGAATAAAGGCATCGTAGCTGCTGCAGATCAGCAGCACGTTGCGGATGCGCCGTTGCATCAGATTATCGTAATCGATCGAATCGAAATCGACCGGTTGTTGTTCAAATTCTTGATCCCTGTCGGTCATAAGTGTCATGATAGGCTGTTTAACAATCGGAGGTATGTATCGATGCCGTTTTCCACCTCGCTCAGGCAGACATATTCGTCGGCGGTATGGGAGCGTTCGGAACAACCCGGTCCCATTTTGAGCGAAGGAACCGGTATGAGCGCCTGATCCGACAATGTGGGCGATCCGAAGCAGGTCAGTCCCATGGCCATTCCGGCCCGCACGATCGGATGCTCGGCAGAGATGGATGAAGAACGCAGCCGCATCGAGCGGGGAGTGATCCGGCTTTCCACATGTTCCCGCAGGATATCCAGGATTTCTTGGTGGGTATACTGTTCGGTAATGCGGATGTCGACCGTAAAAGTGCATTCGGCCGGAATGACGTTATGCTGTGTACCGCTCCGGATCATCGTGACCGCCATCGCGACTTCACCCAACAGCGGGGAAACTTTTTCAAACCGGTAATTTTCGAACCACCGGATATCCTTTACCGCTTTATAAATGGCATTTACTCCCTCCCGGCGAGCTGCGTGGCTGGATTCACCACGGGCCAGACAATCCACCACCATCAGCCCCTTTTCTGCGATCGCCATCTGGATTTACGAGGCTTCTCAGACGAACGCAAA
>JAJQAW010000335.1:0-485 GCA_021203585.1 Rikenellaceae bacterium | reverse complement strand
GTCCCAATTCCTCCCAGATCGATTCGATGTCTCCGGTACCGGATCGCTCTTCTTCGGCCGTCAGAGCCAGGCAAATATTAAAGGGAAGCGGCCGCTGCTGTAGCTCCAAAAAGACGGCCAACAACGAAACCACCGAGGCGCCGGCATCCGTGCTCCCCAATCCGTACAGGCGGTCTCCCTCGAGCGAAGGTTCGAACGGATCCCGGGTATATCCGTTGTTCGGTTTTACCGTATCCAGATGGGAATTGAGCAGAATGGTCGGTTTCTCCGGATCGTAATTTCGGCCGAACGCCCAAATATTATTGCCTTTCCGGTGCGGAGCAACCCGACGCTCGGACAAAAAAGCATGAATCAATTCACTCACTGCCGCCTCTTCCCCACTGTAAGCAGGTAGACGGATCATATGCCGAAGCAGTTCTAAATATTCTCGGTATTGAATCATATGCAGGATCGATATCGACCAAAGTTAACTCTTTTTTACCGGC
>JAJQAW010000202.1 GCA_021203585.1 Rikenellaceae bacterium | reverse complement strand
ATATCACCTTCGACCACGTAATATTTGTCTTGAAATACATGCAGATCCGTTGTGTCGAAACCCATATATTCCAAAATCAGTCGATCGTTCGTTTCATCGTCAGTACCGGGAGATTCTGCCCGTTCTTCGGTTTGGCACCCTGTCCAGAATAGAGAACCGAGGAAAAGGAGACCGATCAGCCCATACCTGTTACCTCTCTTCTTACCTATTTTCATTGGTTTTAATGTTTTGCGGTTGGATGATTTGAAAGAAAGCAGGGATGGAACCCGGTTGCCGGATTACATCCTGCCGACGGAATCGAAAAAACGGTCTCCGAATCCGGAGACCGTTTGCCTTCATCCGGTTGCCGTCTGAATGGCAGACCGATTACCTATAGTTCAAACGTCCGGGTTCCAGATACCATTCGTTGTAATTGGATTCTACGATGGGAATTTCATAGGCCCAGCCCTGATCGGTAATTTCCTTTTTCAGGAAGCCGCAAAAAATTTCATCGAAGTTGTTTCCGGTACGGTAACAGGGCAGATTCAGACGTTTCAAATCGAACCAACGGAAACCTTCTCCCCACAGCTCGATCCGGCGATGCACCATTACTTCTTCCGCAAAATCGTTTCCGGTATTTCCCAAATCCGTATAAGCCGGGTCGCGCTCGGCAATGAAAGTGGCGAAATATTTTTTGGCCGTAGAAGTATCGCCGGCACGGGCATAAGCCTCGGCTGCGATCAAATACATTTCGGTCAAACGTATGAAAGCAAAATCGCCGACCGATTTGGAACTGCTGACGGCGGTAAATTTACGGTTTTGGTAGGGTTGCTGGATGTGGCTCGAGGAGGCAGCTCCGGCCTCTCCGGTAGGATCCCACCAGGCTCTTCGGATGTCGGTTTCGGACATCAGGTCGTACGTGGTTTGGCTGATGCATTTGACTCCCTGACGTGCTGCCGTGGAATTGTAATTCCAGGACATGTAAGAATAAAAGGAGTAGGTATTGGAGAGTTGATCGTCCTGTGTCAAAGCCGCATATAACGCGTCTTTGGTCTGTGTAGAGATTTCCGGGAATACCGTGGGGGTCAATTCCGGATCGGCTTGCTCGAGGGTCATGATGCGGTGACCTTCCGCTTCGGCCAGAGCGATGGCTTTAGCCGCGTAATCGCCCGCCGCTCGGTAATTTTGCTGGGTCAGGGCCACGCGGGCCAGGATGCCATACACCACTTTTCCGAATAGTGGTTGATATCTACCGGTTTATAACCTTCCAGAAGAGCGGCGGCTTCGATCAGTTCCGCGTTGATAAATTCATACACTTCCTCCACCGTATTGCGGGGCAACTGTTCGATGGCCGAGGAGGTTTTGATCGGAATGCCGTATTGGGTGTTGGTTTTTCCGGCATCGTAGCGGAAGCCGTAGTATTGCACCAGTTGGAAATGGGTCCACGCGCGGAAAGCAATGGTCTCTCCCTTTACATACCGAGCCAGATCGAGCGATTGTTCGTTCTCTGACATCAATTCCCATTGTTCCAGAATTTTGTTGCAATTGAGGATGAATTCATAATAGGTATGCCACATGTGGTAATTGTAACTGTCATTGTCCTTGGTATTGACCGTCCACTTGAAATTACCGGTGTGCCAGCCCGTATACAGGGCCCAGGTCATGTCGTCTCCACCGACCTCGCGGCAAATGATAAATCCGGGTTCCCCGCCTTGTCCCTGCCTGCCCCGGTCGGCAGAGACCATTTTGCGGTGGATACCGTTCAAGGCCAAATACAGGTCTTCCGCGGTACTTAATGCCGTCTCGGGAATTCCTTCGGTCGGAGAGGTCTCCAGCCAGTCCGAAGAACAACTACTTACGATAGAACCGGCTAAAACTCCTGTCAGTACAAATTTTATGATTTTCATGATTGTCTGTAAGTTGAATTAAAACGTAAATTGAAGCGCGGCCGAGAAAATTCGCGAGGGCAGGTATTCATTGTAGGTCAAACCGGTGTAATTGGCCATCGGATTCAAACCTTGCCGTTTTTTCAGCATGAACAAATTTTCCGCGTTCAAGGTAATGCGGGCGCTGCTGATTTCGACTTTCTGCAGCAGGGCTTTGGGCAGATTGTAAGACAAGGAGATGCTCCGTAGATTTAGGTAATCCGAACTGACCAGCCATCGGGTCGAATAATCCTGACCGATGTTGGTGGCATGCACGGCATGACTGTCCAGGCGCGGCACATCGGTCACATCGCCGATCTGTCTCCAAGCCTTCTTCGTATCGGCATGCATGGAGGTTCCGTAATCCGAGAGACTCATCATGCTTCGGTATATGTTATCCAGGATCTGTCCCCCGAGCTGGTAGGAGAAAGTGGTGGTCAGATCGAAATTCTTCCATCCGATGTGAAAATGAAAACCACCGTAAACATCCGGATTGGAATTTCCGCTGTAATCGTATTTGGCATAGGCGTAGTTGTTGGTCAACATGCGGTCATCCAATTCTACAACGGTACTCAGAATGGCGTCCGCATTGCTGCCTTCGAGCAGATCGGTATCCAGCACGTACAATCCGTCCCCCGTCGAGGGATCGACTCCCCACCATTGGCGGAGCCAGAACTGATAGATCGATCCGCCTTCCACCCGTTTTTTGGAGCCACTGATAATCCCTTCGGCCCGGTTTTCTTCCGGAAGCGATACGATTTGGTTTTTCAGATAGGTCAGATTGACTCCAAAATCCAGTTTCCAATCCGGAAGCCGCAAAATATTCCAGTTTAGATTGACTTCCACACCGCTATTGCGGATTTTCCCGATATTCCGGGCCGTGCTCCTCACCCCGTTCGAGGCAGGAATCGAAACATTGAAAATCAAATCTTTGGAATCCTTCCTGAAATATTCCACCGTACCGCTAAGCCGGCCGAACAGGGTAAACTCCAGAGCCACATCGGTAGAAGCCTGCGTCTCCCACTTCAAATCCGGATTGGCCAGCGTGCTGAAAAACAAACCGGACTCCGAACCGTTGTTAGCGCCCAATTCGTATTAACTGAGATAGGGGAAATAATCCTGATTGTCATCGGCATCCAGGATTCGGTCCACTCCGGTTTCACCGTAGGAGGCCCGTAACTTCAGATTGGAAACCCAAGTGACGCCCTGCATAAACGGCTCCTCGCTCACGCGCCAGGAAGCCCCTACGGACCAGAAATTGCCCCAGCGGTTGTTTTTCGAGAACCGGGAAGTACCGTCCCGCCGAAACGAGGCCGAAGCATAATACCGGGCCGCGTAATCGTAGTTCAACCGAGCCAGGTATCCCTCTTTGGTGTAATTGTTCGTATAGGAATTCAAACTGTTGATATCCACGAAATTCGGGAATTCATAAATTCCGGAAACCGTTTGGTCCCTTTTACTTCCCGACAAATATTCGTAGGCGTATTTGTAGCTTTCATGCCCGGCGGTAACCAGTAAATTGTGTTCCCCCAGAGTTCGCCGGTAATTAATGATCCGACTGAACGTTTCACTGGTCGTGCGGTAGGAATATTTATAGAGGTCGCCGCCCGGAGCTCCGTCTCCGACAATGGCATTGCGGTAGGTGCTCCGACGGACTTCCCGCGCATCCACACTGTAATTGACCGTCATTTCCAGTCCTTCGAGCGGCATCAACGTGGCATACACCTTTCCCATATTGGTATTGGTAGCATAGGTTCGTTCGTTCCACAATTGCTCGGCAATGGCATGACGGCCGGCCACGGACAATCGGGGACCGTCGTAGTCATACACGTATTGGGATTTATCCGTGGTGGGATTGCCGTTGGCATCCAGGTAAGCGCCGGTTTCCATATCGTGTTTGTGGATGGGATAAATCGGTGCCATTTGGCGAACGAACCGAGTCAGGTTACCGAAACTACTGCTGGAGGAGGAAGTTGCCGTCGAGTTGTTGGAAAACGAACGGGTCATAGCCAGGTTGATCCCCGTTTTGAACCAGGTCAAGGGATTCATGTTGTAGTTCACCCGCCCGCTGTAGCGTTCGAAGTCGGTTTTGATCATATAACCCGTTTCCTTCAGATATCCTACCGAAGCATAAGTGTCGCTGTGATCGGTTCTACTGTTGTAGCTCATGTTGTATTCCTGCCGGTGTCCCTTCCGGAAGGCGGCTTTTTCCCAATCCAGGTCGTCTCCCTATTTGAGACTATTGGCGGTCAAATTTCCCTCTCGATCGACGACTTGATCATTCGCCACGCCGGCATACGGATTATAACCTCCAAGCGTTTCCACGATTCGGGCGGAGGCTTGAGACGCCGCATCGGCAGCCGTTTCTCCGGTGGATATCAAACCGTTTTTGAGCATCTCCCATTGCAGCGGGTAATATTCCCAGATATTTACCGCCTTGTAATCCTTATACGCACGATCGGAAATACCTTGCGAAACATTGAAACTGATCGTCCCTTTGGTGCTCGTACCCTTTTTGGTGGTGATCAACACCACCCCGTTACCGGCACTGGAGCCGTACAGTGCAGTAGATTGCGCATCCTTCAGAATGGTCATCGAAGCGATGTCGTTGGGATTGATACTGGAAAGATCCCCGTTATAGACCGCTCCGTCGACCACGTACAATGGAGAATTGGAAGCCCCGTACGATCCGAACCCCCGGATACGGATGCTGGCGGATTCTCCGGGTTGGCCGTGGGCAGCGGTCACCTGCACGCCGGAGGCGTTTCCTTCCAGACCGGAAGCCAGGTTGGTCAGCGATCGCGTTTCCAACTGATCGGCGGAAACGACCGAGGCCGATCCCGTAAAGGAAGCGCGGGTAGTGGTACCGTAAGCCACGACGATCACCTCATCCAGCACGGTAGCTTCCGAACGAAGTCCGATATCGATCCGGACCCGGTTTCCTACCGGCTCCCGGACCGTTTGATAACCGACAAAAGAAAAGGTCAGTTCCCGGCCCGGGGGAACGGTAATGGAATAAAAGCCTTGTTCGTCCGTAGCGGTTCCAAGCGTGGTTCCCTGAACGGAAACCGTGGCATAGGAGATCGGTTCTCCGGTTGCGGCATCCGTTACGGTACCGCTAACGGTCACATTTTGGGCCCATGCAATTCCGGAAAACAGCATCCAGAATAAACCCGCATAAAAGAGTCTACTTTTTTCATACACAATTTTTTTAATTAATATAATAC
>JAJQAW010000054.1 GCA_021203585.1 Rikenellaceae bacterium | reverse complement strand
AGTAAGTCGAGTATTTTACAATTTATGAAAAGAGTTTTATTATTTATTCTTAGAAAGGAAAAGGGGACCATATAACCTGTAATTACGACTATTTTTTTATATCCAGGCCTTTAACAAGCCGTGTTTATAAATTCAATCCGGATTAATCCATCGGGCTGCTGCTGTAAAATCAAATGCTCCGGCAGCAACGAAAGGTTATCCGGTTGTGGTGTTTTTTCGAGCATTGCCGGTGCCGAGCAGTAATAAAAATCATATCTTTGCGGGTATACGTTCAAAAGAAATGACCATGGAGTACAACTTCAAAGAGATAGAAACCAGGTGGCAACAGCAATGGAATGCCGATCAGCAATATAAGGTTCGAATAGACCGTTCCAAGCCGAAACTTTACGTATTGGATATGTTCCCGTACCCCTCGGGAGCGGGCTTGCATGTGGGGCATCCGCTAGGGTATATCGCTTCGGATATTTACAGCCGGTTCAAAACCCTGAAAGGTTTTAATGTACTTCATCCGATGGGTTTCGACGCTTTCGGACTTCCGGCCGAGCAGTATGCCATCCAGACCGGGCAGCATCCGGCCATCACGACCGAGCGGAATATCGCCCGCTACCGGCAGCAGATGGATAAGATCGGGTTCTCGTATGACTGGAGCCGGCAGGTGCGTACCTGTGATCCGAAATATTACCATTGGACGCAATGGGCGTTTATCCGGATGTTCGAATCGTACTATTGTTATGACGAGCAGCAGGCGCGTCCGGTTTCGGAATTGGCCGACGCTTTTTCCAAATACGGTTCCGCGGGCTTAAACGCGGCTTGCAGTGAAGCGATCGATTTCACGGCAGAGCAGTGGAACGCCATGACCGAGGCCGAACAGCAGGAAATCCTTTTGAACTACCGGTTGGCTTATCGGGGTAAAACTACGGTGAACTGGTGTCCGGAATTGGGGACAGTGCTGGCTAACGACGAAGTCAAGGACGGGTTGTCCGAGCGGGGCGGCTATCCGGTGGAACAGAAACTAATGACCCAGTGGTTTCTCAGGATATCCGCTTACTCGCAACGCCTATTGGACGGGTTGGACAAAATCGAATGGAGCGATTCGTTGAAAGAAATCCAACGCAATTGGATCGGACGCTCGGAAGGGGCGCAGGTATTTTTCGATATCAAAGGTTCGGACAAGAAACTGGAAGTGTTTACCACGCGGCCCGATACCATTTACGGAGTGACCTTTATGGTGCTGGCTCCGGAGCACGAGTGGGTATCCGAATTGACCGCACCGGAACAACGGGCCGGTGTGGAGGCTTATCTGGCCGAGACTAAAAAACGTTCCGAGCGGGAACGGATCGCCGAAACCAAACGGGTAAGCGGCCAGTTTATCGGCGCCTACGCGGTAAATCCGTTCAACGGTGCGGAGATTCCGATCTACATCAGTGATTACGTACTGGCGGGATACGGTACGGGAGCCATTATGGCTGTCCCGGCACACGACAGCCGGGACTATGCGTTCGCCCGGCATTTCGATTTGCCGATTATTCCGGTGGTAGAAGGCGGTAGCCTGGAGGTCGAATCGTACGATGCGAAGGAGGGTAAAATCATCAATTCGGAGATCATTAACGGCCTGGACGTAAAAGAGGCGATCCGAAAAATGTTCGATGAAGTGGAAAAACGCGGTTTAGGTAAAAGACGGGTCAATTACCGGTTGCGGGACGCTATCTTCAGCCGTCAACGCTATTGGGGCGAGCCGATTCCGATCTATTACAAAGACGGAATGCCCTATCCGTTGCCGCTCGACGAGTTGCCGTTGGAATTGCCGGAAATTCAGGATTACAATCCGACCCCGGACGGTGAACCGCCCCTGGCGCGTGCAGTCGACTGGAAGACCTCGGAGGGATATCCGATCGAGTTGACGACCATGCCGGGATTTGCCGGCTCGTCGGCTTATTTCCTGCGCTATATGGATCCGCACAATCCTACCGCGTTGGTGGATAAGGATGCCAATGAATATTGGGGCAATGTAGACCTATATTTAGGAGGAATCGAACACGCAACCGGCCACCTGATCTATTTCCGGTTCTGGAATATGTTCCTGTATGACATCGGTCATGCCGCTCAGGAAGAACCGGTCCAAAAATTGATTAATCAGGGGATGATCCAGGGGCGGTCGAATTTTGCGTACCGGATAAAAGGAACCAACCGCTTCGTCTCCTATGGATTACGGGATCGGTACGATACGCAGGCTATCCATGTAGATGTGAATCTGGTTAAAAACGATATCCTGGATATCGAAGCTTTCCGCAACTGGCGCCCGGAATTCATGGATGCCGAATTCGAGTTGGAAGAGGGCAAATACATCTGCGGCTGGGCGGTGGAAAAAATGTCCAAATCGATGTTCAACGTGGTTAATCCGGACGATATCATCGAACATTACGGTGCGGATACCCTGCGTCTGTATGAAATGTTCCTCGGACCTTTGGAGCAGTCCAAGCCGTGGGATACCAACGGGATAGACGGCGTGTTTAAATTCCTGCGCAAATACTGGCGGTTATTTTTCGATGCAGCGGGAAATTTCAATATCTCGGACGAGAAAGCCACGCCGGAGGAATTGAAATCCCTGCATAAAATTATCAAAAAGGCGGCGGACGATATCGAACATTTTTCGTTCAACACCTCGGTCAGCGCCTTTATGATCTGTGTCAACGAGCTGACCGACTTGAAATGCAACAAGCGGGAGATTCTCGAACCGCTGACCATCGTTCTTTCGCCATTCGCTCCGCACATTACGGAAGAACTTTGGCATCTGTTGGGGCATACCACCTCGGTCGTTAAAGCGGCCTATCCGGAATTCATTCCCGATTTTCTGGTGGAAAGTAGCGTCCATTATCCGGTTTCCTTCAACGGAAAAATGCGTTTTACCTTGACGCTTTCGGCCGACATGGATCCAAAAACTGTCGAACAAACCGTACTGGCCGATGAAAATACGCAACGGTATTTGGAAGGGAAGACAATCCGAAAAGTAATTGTCGTTCCGAAAAAAATAGTCAACATCGTGTGTTGAAAATCTACGGGAAAGAGCGGTAATATTCACCGCTCTTTTTTGTCCTTCGAGGAGGAGGACCCGGTGCGGGAAAATTTGCAAGAAACCGTGCATTTAAAATTCACTCTGTTTGTGAAATTTTTCATATCTTTATCAGGAATTTATCCTTTGAATAAAAAGGAATCCACTCGGGATAATCCGGATTCTGTATTCCGGAGCCGCCGGAAGGGAATGAGCAGTGGGGAATGCGGTAGGATAACCAGCGATAAACGATAATCCATGTAATAATCAATGGCTGCTCCGGAGCGGCTAAAAGCCGGATGAAACCGGCCTTGAACCGATAAGCGTATGAAACAGAGAGAAGGATTGCCCGTAAGCCAGGGGTTGTATGACCCGCAGCAGGAACACGATGCGTGCGGAGTCGGAATGGTGATTCATATCCATGAAGATAAATCGCACGAGATTGTGGAAAACGGTCTGCAGGTACTCGAGCATATGGCTCACCGGGGTGCCGAAGGAGCGGGCAGCAAAACGGGCGACGGGGCCGGGATGATGGTGCAAATTCCGCACGAATTCATTCTTTTACAGGGTATTCCCGTTCCGGAAAAGGGAAAATACGGAACCGGTTTGGTATTCCTGCCTCGCCAAGAGCGACTGCGGGAAGCCTGTGAGGCGGTATTTAACGAAGTGCTGGAGGAGTTGGGTCTGACCCTGATGCACTGGCGGGATGTTCCGACCGATTCTTCGATCCTGGGAAAAGGCGCCCGGGAAACGGAGCCCGTGGTGCGTCAAATTTTTGTGACTTTTCCCCGCGATACCGCCGATCTGGATCGCCGGTTGTACGTGGCCCGCAAATACATCGAAAATGAAATTGCGCGGCGTTTTCCGGAAGAGCCCAAGTGCGCCTATATCGTCAGTTTGTCCACCCGGACGATCACCTACAAAGGTATGCTGTCCTCCCAACAGCTTCGGCATTATTTCCAGGATTTGACCGCGCCCTATTTCACCAGCGCGATCGCCCTGGTGCATTCTCGTTTCAGCACCAATACCTTTCCGACTTGGGACTTGGCACAGCCCTTCCGGTTGATCGGACACAACGGAGAAATCAATACCATCCGGGGTAACCGGGCATGGATGGAAACGCGGGAAAGCCTGTTGCATCCCGAAGGTTTGGGAGATATGAGCCGGCTGAGTCCGGTCGTCCAGCCGAATATGAGCGACAGCGCTTCCTTGGACAATGTGCTGGAATTTTTGGTCATGTGCGGCATGAGCTTGCCGCACGCCTTATCGATGCTGATTCCGGAAAGTTGGAATCGCCGAAATCCGATCAGTCCGGCATTGCGGGCTTTCTATGAATACCACAGTATTTGGATGGAACCGTGGGACGGACCGGTCACCCTTCTCTTTACCGACGGCCGGTATGCCGGCGGAATGCTCGACCGGAACGGATTGCGTCCGGCCCGCTACCTGGTGACCGAAGACGATATCATGATCATCGCTTCGGAGACCGGTGTGGTAGACGTCGACCCCTCCCGAATTCGGGAAAAGGGAAGGTTGTGTCCGGGCAAGCTGCTGATTGTCGATACACAGGAGGGTAAAATTTACCAGGATGAGGAGATCAAGGAATCCCTGGCCCGGGAATATCCTTATCAGGACTGGCTGGAAAAAAACCGCGTCATCCTGGAAAATGTCAAATCGGGCCGGAAAGTGGCCCATTCCGTGGAGGATTTCGGGCGGAAATTGCGCGCTTTCGGTTACCATAAGGAGGATGTCGAAAAAATCATCACTCCGATGGCCGCTACGGCCGGAGAGCCGCTTTCGGCGATGGGTAACGATGCGCCGCTGGCGGTATTGTCCCGCCGTCCGCAAAATCTGTTTTCTTATTTCCGGCAGCAATTCGCACAAGTCACCAATCCTCCGATCGACCCCTTGCTGGAAGAAATAGTCATGTCGGCCACGAGTTATATCGGAGCGATCGGTGGAAATATCCTCGATCCGCGTGCCGATTTCTGTAAAGTCTTGAAAATCTTCAGCCCGGTATTGACCAATACGGAAATCGATATCCTCCGCCACCTGGGGTATAAAGGATTCCGCTCCCGTACGCTCGATATGGTCTATCC